>JAGWAJ010000137.1:0-2329 GCA_021296475.1 Acidobacteriota bacterium | reverse complement strand
TCCATCACCGACGGCCAGATCTTCCTGCAGGACGACCTGTTCAAGTCAGGTATCCGCCCTGCGGTGGATGTGGGCATCTCGGTGAGCCGGGTCGGCGGCGCGGCCCAGGTCAAGGCCATGAAGACCGCGGTGGGCACCCTCAAGGGTGACCTGCAGCAGTTCCGGGAGCTGGAGGCCTTCGCCGCCTTCGGGTCCGACCTCGACGCGGTGTCCAAGGCCCAGCTCGAGCGGGGCTACCGCCTCACCGAGCTGCTCAAGCAGGGCGTCAACAGCCCGCTTCCGGTGGAGGAGCAGGTCGTGTCGATCTACGCCGGCACCCACGGCTACCTCGACGACGTGCCCATCGGCGATGTGCGGCGTTTCGAGAGCGATCTGCTCGACTGGTTCCGCAGCCGGGAGGCCGTCACGCTGGCCGAGATCCGCGACAGCGGGGCCATCGCCGACACCGACGACTTCGATGCCCGGGTCAAGGCCTTCGCCGAGCAGTTCGAGACCTCCGAGGCTGCAGGGCACGAGCCCGACGCGGTCGAGCAGGGCGACGAGCAGGCCACCATGGTCGATGCCGACACCACCCTGCCCGAAGAAGACCTGAGCCGGGACGGGGACTAGAGGCGCTGAGGGACTGAGGTCGAGCTGTGCCTGGAGGCAAAGAGCGCGAGCTGCGCCGGCGGATTGGCAGCATCCAGTCCACCAAGAAGATCACCCGCGCCATGGAGTTGATCGCGGCCACCCGGGTGGTGAAGGCCATGCAACGGGCCAACGCGGCCCGGCCCTATGCCCGGCTGATCACCAGCGTGATCGAGGATCTGGCCGCGGGCGGCGCCGAGGTCGACCATCCGCTGCTGCGCCAGGCCGATGAGATCCGCAATGTCGGCTTCATCATCGTCACCGGTGACCGCGGCCTGGCCGGGGCCTACAACACCTCGGTCATCCGTACGGCCGAACGCCAAGTGATGGCCCATACGGCGGAGGGCAAGGGCTATTCGCTGTGCTGCGTGGGCCGCAAGTCGGCCAGCTANAACTACCGCATCGACACTGCCATGTCGGGGTTCAGCGACAACCCGTCCTATGACGACGCCCGCCGCATCGCCGAGACGGTCAGCGAGTCCTTCCTGTCGGAGGCCGTTGACCAGGTGGAGCTCATCTACACCGAGTTCGTGTCGATGGGCACCCAGCGGGTGGTGGTGCGCCGCTTCCTGCCGCTGGTCGACACCGAGATGATGGCTCAGGAGGGCGCGGGCTCCGGCCGGGAGGGGAGCTTCGAGTTCGAGCCGTCCCCCGAGGCCGTGCTGGAGGCGCTGCTGCCCCGCTACACCGAGGCCCGGCTGTACGGGGCGCTGCTCGACGCGGCCGCGTCGGAGCACGCCAGCCGGCAGAGGGCCATGAAGGCGGCCACCGACAACGCCGAGGAACCTGATCACCAAGCTGTCGCGGGCCATGAACCAGGCCCGCCAGGACGCCATCACCACCGAGATCATGGAGATCGTCGGCGGTGCGGAGGCTCTGAGCGGCGGCGACACCAGCGACGTCGAGGCCGCCCTGGCGTCGATGCTGGCCGGCACGGATGCATCGGTGCCGGTCGCCGCAAGCGAACGCTCCACCTAGAACGACCCGGATAGAAGGACACAAGAGAATGACCGTCACAGAGTCCCGCCCCGCCGCATCCGGCGACACAGCTCTCCGCACCGGCCGCATCGTCGGCATCGCCGGCCCCGTCGTGGACGTGGAGTTCCCGGCCGGGCACCTGCCCGAGATCAACACCGAGCTCGAGTTCACCGTCACCGTGGACGGCGTCGACACGCGGGTCCCCGCCGAGGTGGCCCAGCAGATCGGCGACCACCGGGTGAGGGCCATAGCGCTCAAGCCCACCGACGGGCTCACCCGGGGCACCGAGGTGCGCAACACCGGCCACGGCATCCAGGTGCCGGTGGGCGACGGCACCCTCGGCCACGTGTGGAACGTGATGGGCGAGTGCCTCGACACGCCCGGCTACAACACGCCCGACCGCTGGGACATCCACCGGCCGGCACCCTCCTTCGACTCGCTGGAGCCCTCGTCGCAGATGTTCGAGACCGGTGTGAAGGTGATCGACCTGCTCACCCCCTACAAGCAGGGCGGCAAGATCGGCCTGTTCGGCGGAGCCGGCGTGGGCAAGACCGTGCTGATCACCGAGATGATCACCCGGGTGGCCACCAACCACGGCGGCGTGTCGGTGTTCGCCGGGGTGGGGGAGCGCACCCGTGAGGGAACAGACCTGTTCCTGGAGATGGGCGAGACCGTCATGGGCGACGGCAAGACCCGGGTGCTCGACAAGGCCGCCCTGGTGTTC
>JAGWAJ010000067.1:16626-22273 GCA_021296475.1 Acidobacteriota bacterium | reverse complement strand
CGCAGACGCCGGTCGATTGGGACCAGCTCGGCGCCTGGTACATGCTGTTCTGGTCGACTCGCTTCGACGACACGCCGGTCGGACTCCAGGGTGACGTGCAGCACCGCAACTGGAATGGGGGAACCGACCTGGAGCAGCTGCTGATCCGGGGTGGCCTGACCTACGCCCTGCCCGGGTCCCCGGTGCTGGTAACTGGTGGCGTGGCGCACATCACGAGCGGCGCCTTCGGCGACAGCGACGAGACCAGCCCGGAGCGACGCGTGTATCAGGAGGCGCTGATTCGCCAGTCTTTGGGACGGGTCGTTTCTCGTTGGGTCGACGGCCAGGACTTCCGGACGCGGTTTCGCTACGCCCTGTTCGGCGATGTCGCGCTGAATGGACGAGGGACGGGAAACGGCTCCATCTACCTGGCGCTGTACAACGAAGTTTTCATGAACGGGCAACTCGAAATCGGGCCCGGCCGGACCGTGGAGCGCTTCGACCGCAACCGGTTCTACACCGCACTTGGCTTCGGATTCGGCGACCGGTCCCAGGTCCAGGCCGGCTACATGGTCCAGTCGGTACCGGGTGGCTCGAAGGGGCAGATCCAGATCAGTCTCCACACATCGTTCTGAGACTGAAGCGTGGAGTTGGTCTCGTCCCGCGTCACCGTGCGGGCGGAAGCCCACCGTGGGCGCAAGGTTCGGTAGAATCGACCGGGAGACGTGCCGGTCCGCGCGCGGAGAAGCGCGAGCGCGGGCTCGACGAGGACATCTGTCCGCTCGGTGGAGCGCCGGGCGTCGACGAACCCGTGGAACGTGAGAGCCTGCGCATGACGATCAGCTTCCGGACCTCGTTTCTGCCCGCCGCGGTCGCCGCCGTGGCGCTCGGCGCCACGGCTGCCGGCGCAGCGGCGCAGGGCCTTGCCGACCCCGCCGAATACGTCCGCGACATCCGGCCGCTGCTGGCCGATGCCTGCTTCAGTTGCCACGGGTCGAACGAGCGGGCGCGGCAGGGCGACCTGCGGCTCGACACCGACTCGTTCCTGGCCACCCACGTGGTGGCCGGGGACGCCGAGGCGAGCCCGCTGTTCCAGCGGCTGGTCACCGGCGATCGCGTGCGGCGCATGCCGCCGGCGTCCTTGGGGCAGCCGCTGGACGACGGGGCGATCGAGGCCGTGCGCCGCTGGATCGATGCCGGCGCGCACTGGGGGACGGAGCTCGCCGAAGCGGCCGGGGCCGCGCCGGCGCCCCCCGCGACGCCCGAGCGCACGGTCGACTTCGCGCGCGAGGTGCGCCCGATCCTGGCCGGCAACTGCTTCAGTTGCCACGGGCCGGACGAGGGGAGCCGGCAGCGCGACCTGCGGCTCGACGTCGAGGAGGGGCCACTCGCCGACCGGGCGCCGTTCGGGGGAGCGGTCGTCGTCCCCGGCGCCGCCGACGAGAGCCCGCTGTTCCCGACGCCGCCGAGCGGATGCCGCGGGGCGCCGACGCGTTGTCGGACGACGAGATCGAGACCATCCGCCTGTGGATCGACCAGGGAGCGGAGTGGCAGACGCACTGGGCGTTCGTGCCGCCCGCACGGCCTGCCCCGCCGGCAGTTGCCGACGCCGACTGGGCCCGCAACCCCATCGACGGCTTCGTCCTCGCCCGGCTCGAAGGGGAGGGCCTGGCGCCGTCGCCCGAGGCCGACCGGGCGACGCTGCTGCGGCGGGCGACGCTCGACCTGACGGGGTTGCCGCCGACGCCGGGCGAGCTCGCCGCGTTCCTGAACGACGACTCGCCGGACGCCTACGAGAAGGCGGTCGACCGGCTGCTCGGCTCGCCGCGCTACGGCGAGCGGATGGCGGTCGAGTGGCTCGACGCGGCGCGCTACGCCGACACCAACGGCTACCAGACCGACGGCGAGCGGTCGATGTGGCGCTGGCGCGACTGGGTGATCGACGCCTACAACGCCAACATGCCGTTCGACCGGTTCACCATCGAGCAGCTCGCGGGCGACATGCTGCCCGGCGCGACGCGCGAGCAGCGCATCGCCACCGCCTTCAACCGCAACCACAGCCAGAACGGCGAGGGGGGCATCGTCGTCGACGAGTTCCTCGTCGAGTACGCGGTAGACCGCGTCGAGACGACGTCGACGGTCTGGCTCGGCCTGACGCTCGGTTGCGCCCGCTGCCACGACCACAAGTTCGACCCGCTCTCGCAACAGGAGTTCTACGAGGTCCTGGCCAACTTCAACAACATTCCCGAGCGGGGCAAGGCGTTCAAGTACGTCAACTCGCCGCCGCTCATCACGGCGCCGACGATCGAGCAGGAGGCCGAGCTGGCCGAGCTCGATGCCCGGATCCGCACTGCGCGCGAGGCGTTCGACGCGCTGGCGGCCGACGCCGCCGAGGCGCAGGTGGCGTGGGAGGCCTCGCTCGCCGGCGCGGGCCGCGTCGACTGGACGCTCCGCGACGATCTGCTGGCCCACCATCCCCTCGACGGCGACATCGGCGGCGTGCACGACGGGAGGGTCGTGGCCGCGGCGCTCGTCGACGGGCAGCCCCGCTTCGTCGACGGCCGGATCGGCGCCGCGGCCGCCTTCGACGGCCAGCGCTTCATCGATGCGGGGAACAGCCCCGACCTCACCTACGACGACCCGTTCACGCTGGCCGCCTGGATCCGTCCGACCGCCGCCGACGGCGTGATCGTCTCGCGGGCGAGCGCCGGCGACCAGGGCGAGGTGGGCTGGGGGCTCTACCTCGAGGACGGGAAGGTCCGCCTCAACCTGTCGACGCGCATTCTGGACGACGGCGTGAGCGCGGAGACCGTCGAGCCGGTGACGCTCGGCGCGTGGCAGCACGTCGTCGCCACCTACGACGGGTCGAAGGCGCCGGGCGGGATCCGCGTCTACGTCGACGGCGAGCCGCGCGAGCTCACCCCGATGCTCGACCTGGTGGGCAACCGGCTGCCGCAGCGCTACCCGCTGCGGATCGGCGCGAGCGGCTCCACGAAACCGCGCTTCGAGGGCGACATCGACGACCTGCGCATCTACGGCGCGGTCCTGACGCCGGCCCAGGCCGCCGTCGTCGCCACCGCCGAGCCCGTCAGCGAGATCGCGGTGCTGGCGCCGGGGCAGCGCACTCCGCCGCAGGCGGCGAAGCTCCGCCTCGCTTTCCTCGATCAGTACGCGCCGCCCGAGATCCGCACCGCCTGGCAGGAGCTGGCGGCCCTCGAGCGCGAGCGGGAGGCGCTCTGGGAGAGCTACCCCACCGTGATGGTGATGGAGGAGCTGGCGGAGCGCCGGCCGACCTACCGGCTGAACCGCGGCGCCTACGACAACCCGGCGGAGGAGGTCTTCCCCGGCGTCCCGGCCGTGCTCCCGCCGCTACCCGAGGGGGTGGAGGCGAACCGGCTGTCGTTCGCCCGCTGGCTCGTCGACCCGGGTCATCCGCTGACGGCGCGCGTCACCGTCAACCGCTTCTGGCAGATGTACTTCGGGACGGGGCTGGTCGCGACGGCCGAGAACTTCGGGACGCAGGGGGAGTACCCCAGCCACCCCGAGCTTCTCGACTGGCTGGCCACCACGTTCGTCGACTCCGGCTGGGACGTGAAGGCGCTGCAGCGCGCCATCGTGACGAGCGCCACCTACCGGCAGGCGTCCCAGGTGAGCCCCGCGCTCCGCGAGCGCGACCCGGAGAACCGGCTCCTGGCGCGCGGCCCGCGCCTGCGGCTTCCGGCTCCGATGATCCGCGACCAGGCGCTGGCCGTCTCCGGCCTGCTTGCCGAGCGGCTCGGCGGCCCGTCCGTGAAGCCCTACCAGCCCGAGGGGCTCTGGGCCGACATGGTGGAGGGCGGCTACGGCGACTACGTCGAGTCGGAGGGGGACGACCTCTATCGACGCAGCCTCTACACCTTCTGGAAGCGGACGCTCGGACCGCCGTCGATGATGACCTTCGACTCGTCGACCCGCGAGACGTGCATCGTGCGCACGGGCCGCACCAACACGCCGCTCCAGGCGCTGAACCTGATGAACGACGTCACGTACGTCGAGGCGGCGCGCCGCCTCGCGGAGCGGGTGATGACCGACGGCGGCGAGACGCCGGAAGAGCGGCTTGGTTACGCCTGGCTGCTGACGACCGCCCACCGGCCGCCCCCGGGGGCGGAGCAGATCCTCGTCGACGGGTTCGAGCGGCATCTCGGACGCTACCAGGCGGACCGCGCGGCGGCGCTCGCGCTGGTCAGCCAGGGCGAGTCCCCGCGCGACGAGACGCTCGACGTGCCGGAACTGGCCGCCTACACCATGGTGGCCAACCTGATTCTGAACTTCGACGGCACCATCACGAAGGAATAGAGACGATGCACGCGCCCCTCGAACAGTGGCTCAGCCGGCGGCGCTTTCTGGAGCTCGCGGGGACCGGAATCGGCTCCGCGGCCCTGGCGACCCTCTTCGGACAGGACCTGGCGGCGCAGGCGCTCGCGGCGCAGGCGCCGGGATCGGCGCCCGCGGCCGGCGTCGGGGCCCTTCCGGGTCTGCCGCACCATGCGCCGAAGGCGAAGCGCGTCATCTATCTCTTCCAGTCGGGCGCGCCGTCACAGCACGAGCTGTGGGACTACAAGCCGCGCCTCGGGGAGATGGTCGGCGAGGACCTGCCGCCGTCGGTGCGCGGCAACCAGCGCGTCACCACGATGACGGCGGCCCAGGAGCGCTTCCCGCTCGTGCCGTCGCGCTTTCCCTTCCGGCAGCACGGCGCCTCCGGGGCCTGGGTCAGCGACCTGATGCCGCACACGGCGAAGATCGTCGACGATCTCTGCTTCATCAAGTCGATGCACACCGAGGCCATCAACCACGACCCCGGCATCACGTTCTTCCAGACCGGCGCGCAGCTCGCGGGACGGCCGAGCATCGGGGCGTGGCTGTCGTACGGGCTCGGGACGCTCAACTCGGATCTTCCGACGTTCGTCGCGATGGTCTCCAAGGGGTCTGCCCAGACCGGCCAGCCGCTCTACGACCGCCTGTGGGGCAGCGGCTTCCTGCCGACCCGCTACCAGGGCGTCAAGTTCCTGTCGACCGGCGATCCGGTGCTGTATCTCTCGAACCCGCCCGGGGTCGACCAGGACGACCGGCGGCGCTTCCTCGACGACCTCGGCAGCCTCAACCGGCTGAAGGAGGAGGAATTCGGCGACCCGGAGACCGCCACCCGCATCGCGCAGTACGAGATGGCCTACCGGATGCAGAGCTCCGTGCCCGAGTTGACCGATCTGTCGGACGAGCCGGACAGCACGTTCGAGCTCTACGGGCCCGACTCCCGCACGCCGGGGACCTTCGCGCGCAACTGTCTCCTGGCCCGCCGGCTGGCGGAGCGGGACGTGCGCTTCATCCAGTGCTTCCACCGCGGCTGGGACCAGCACACGCGGCTGCCGCGCGGCATCCAGCGCCAGGCGAAGGACGTCGATCAGGCCCAGGCGGCGCTGGTCCAGGATCTCAAGAACCGCGGCCTCCTCGACGAGACCCTCGTCGTCTGGGGCGGGGAGTTCGGCCGCAGCGCCTACTGCCAGGGGGTCTTCACCGAGGAGACCTACGGCCGCGATCACCATCCGCGCTGCTTCACCATCTGGATGGCCGGCGGCGGGGTGAAGGCCGGCGTCACCCACGGGGAGAGCGACGACTTCTCCTACAACATCGC
>JAGWAJ010000067.1:10099-16341 GCA_021296475.1 Acidobacteriota bacterium | reverse complement strand
CCAGGCCGCGCAGGACGACGGCGCGGCGGAAGTCGGGTCGCTTTCCGATGAGCCGCAGCGACGCGTAGCGCTCGAGCAGCACCTCCAGCGCGACGCGCGCCTCAAGGCGCGCCAGGGGCGCGCCGAGGCAGTGGTGGATGCCGCGGCCGAAGGAGATGTTGCTGCTGCGGGACCGCGTCACGTCCAGACGGTCCGGCTCGTCGAAGGCTTCCGGATCGCGGTTGGCGGCTCCCAGCGCCAGGACGGCGGGCTCGCCGCGCCGGAGCCGGACGCCGTGCATCTCGCAGTCGTCGGCGACGCCCCGCAGATCGAGCTGCACCGGGGTGTCGAAGCGCAGCAGCTCCTCCACCGCGGCCGGGATCCGGCTCGGGTCCTCACGCAGAAGCCGTAACTGCTCCGGGTGCTCCAGGAGCGCCAGCACGCCGTTGCCGATCAGGTTGGTCGTCGTCTCGTTGCCGGCGATGAGCAGCAGGCGCAGCATGGTCAGCGTCTCGCGCTCCGTGAGCGCGTCGCCGGCCTCCTCCGCCCGCGCGAGGGCGCTGATGATGTCGTCGCGGGGCTCGCGCCGGCGGGCCTGGATGATCGGCAGGAAGTAGGCGTCGAACGCCTCGCCCGCGGCGGCCGCGCGCTCCCGCTCCCGCGCGCCGACGAGCGGTTCGAGGATGCGCGCTCGGTCGTGCGACCACTCTGCGAAGCGGGCCCGGTCTTCCGGCGGCACCCCCAGCATCTCCGCGATCACGATCACCGGGAGCGGACCGGCCACCGCGCGCATCAGGTCGAAGCCGGCCGGGTCGTCGACGGCGTCGAGGAGCTCGTGCATCACCGTCCGGATGTGCGGCTCGAGGGCGTCGACCACCCGCGGGGTGAACGCCTGGTTCACCAGGGACCGCAGGCGCGTGTGGTCCGGCGGATCGAGGAACAGCATCGTCCAGTCCGCCCGCGGCGGCACGGACCGGCGCCGGCGCCGGTCCGGAGACACGCTGTCGGGGCGGTTCGAGAAGCGCCGGAAATCGCGGAGAATCGCCTCGACGTCCGCGTAGCGGGTGAACACCCAGGCGTTCAGGACGCGGCTGCGGTGCACCGGTGAACGCTCCCGCAGCCTGGCGTAGGCCGGATAGGGATTCCGGAGCATCCGGGCCGCGATCGGATTCAACGCCGCGCCGCTCCGCCAGCGCTCGGGCAGCGCGGCGGCTCCCGCAGCCAGCGCCCGCATCGTCCACCGGAGGTCGGTCAGCATCATCATCCACGCGACGCGCCATACCAGGAGCCGCCCCCCCGTCGGCGGTCGGTCAGCGTCATCGTCCTCGCGGCGCGCCATACCGGGAGCCGCCCCGTATGGGGGTGGCGACTCCCGCACGGACTGTCCTCGCGGGGAGCCCTGGAGCGGGACGTCAGCGCTGGCGCTCGATCCCGGCCGCCAGCGCCGGCGAGTCCGGCGTCAGCTCGGCGTCTCCTTCCGGATAGCCGAGCACCTGCAGGATGTAGGCGGTCACGTCGACGTAGTCGGGCTCGGGCAGCAGCGTTCCTTCCGGCGGCATGTTGTCGGTGGAATAGGCCAGCAACTCCGCCACCGGACGGCCGCCCCAGGCGTCGAAGAAGAACGGGCCGGCCAGCGCCGGGGCGGCGAACTCGTTGGTCCCGCCCCGCAGGGACGAGCCGTGGCAGGAGAGGCAGTGTTCCTGATAGACGGCGCGACCCCGCTCGGCCTGCGCGGCGGTGTAGGCGCCGGCGGGAGCGTCGTCCTGCCCGGGCGGTGTCTTGACCGATGCGGCCGCGCCCGCGGCCGGGGCCTCGGTTGCCGCGGGGGTTGCCCGGGCCGGCCCGCCCACGGTGGAGGCCATGGCTGCGCCGAGGCAGGCGGCGGCGAGCGCCGGCCACCGGACTGCCGGCCGGCGGCGGGGGCCGTAGCAGGCAGCGGCGGTCACGTCCATCAGTAGGCCAGCGCGTAGCAGTCGCGCCGCGGGTCGCCGGCGGCGAGGCGGTTGCCGGTCGCCGGATCGATCAGGACCGCCGTGGCGCAACCCGACATGCCGAACGGAGGCACGTCGTTGACCTGATGCCCCCGCCGCCGCAGCTCGCGCACGACCTCGGGGGAGATCCTCGACTCCACGTCCAGTTGGTTGAAGCCGGCCGCGTGGGGCCAGAACGATCCGTGGAGGTGCTGCGTCCGCACCCGCGGCCACGCGATGGCGTCGTGCAGGTTCGGGTACCAGTCGGGCCAGAACTCGACGATGTTCAGGAACGCCTGCAGGATGGTCTGGTCCTGGTTGTCGCCGCCCGGCGTCCCGATCGCCATCAGCGGCTCGCCGTCCTTGAACACGATGCTCGGGGTCAGGGTGTAGCGCGGGCGGGCGCGCGGCCGGATCTGGTTGGCGCGGTCCGGGTCGAGCCAGAACTGCTCGCCGCGGGTGCTGAGCGCGATGCCGGTCTCGCCCAGGATCACGCCGCCGCCTGTCCACCCGCCGCTCGGCGTGGCGTCGAAGACGTTGCCGTCCGCGTCGATGACGGCGATGTGCGTCGTGTCCTTCAGCCCGCCCGCCGACGGCACGAACGATCCGTCGGCGTCGCTCGCGGCCACGCCGTCCGCGATGTCCGCCTGCCAGAACGGCCATTCGTCCACGTCGGGGTCGTGCGGCAGCGGGTCGCCGGCCCGGAACGCGAGCGAGGCCCGCCCCGGGTCGATCTCGGCCGCCCGCGCCTGCGCGTAGGTCGTGGAAAGCAGGCCCTCGGCCGGCACGTCGACGAATTCGGGGTCGGCGTAGTAGGTGTCGCGGTCCGCGTATGCCAGCTTCATCGCCTCGACGACGGTGTGGATGTAGTCGGGGCTGTTGTGGCCCATCGCCCGGAGATCGAACTCCTCCAGGATGTTCAGCGCCTGGAGCAGGACCGGACCCTGGCTGTTGAAGCCGTGCTTGTAGATGGTGTAACCGCGGTACTCGGTCGTCGTCGGCGCCTCCACCCGCGAGTAGAACTCCGCGAAGTCGCCGAGCTCGAACGGCGCGCCGTGCTCCTGGAGGAACGCGACCATCTCCTCGGCGATGTCGCCCTTGTAGAAGCGGTCGCGGGCGGCGGCGATGCCGTGGTCGCGGCCGAGGTGGGAGCGCTCGCGCTCCGCCTCCACCATCTTCGTGAGCGTGGCGGCCAGCGTCGGGAACCGGATGTTCTCGCCCGCCGCGTAGAGCGAGCCGTCCGGCTTCAGCCAGAAGCGCTGGTTCTCCGGCCACGCCTCCATGAACTCCAGGTTGGCCTCTACGGCGCGGGCCGTGAGCGGTCGCAGCGGGAAGCCGTGCTCCGCGTATTCAATGGCGCGGCGCGCGACCTCCTCGAAGCTCATCGTGCCCCACCGCTCCAGCACCGTCAGCGCGCCGTGCAGCGCGCCCGGCACGACGGCCGGGTCGAGCCCCTCGCCGAACAGATCGCGGTCGCGCGAGCGGTACCACTCGATGCTGGCCCCCTTCGGCGCCCAGCCCTGACCGACGATCGAGGTGACCTCGCCCTCCGCGGCCGGGTAGACGAGAACCAGCGATTCGCCGCCGAGCCCGTACAGGTCCTGCTCGACGACGCCGCCGACGAGCAGCGCCGTCACCCCCGCGTCGAACGCGTTGCCGCCCTGCAGCAGGGTCTCGAACGCGGCCGCCGTCGTCAGCGGATGCCCGGTCGACACCGCGGCGCTCGGCCCGGACACCGGCGGGCGCTGGGCGTCGAGCGGTGCGGCCGGGAACGTCGCGACGAACAGCCCGACCAGGGCCGTGGTCGCCGCGGCGCGGAGCGGCGCACCCCGGGCGTCGCGCTTCTTCCCGTCGGTTGGGCCGAGGCGCCGTGGCAGGTGCAACTTCATGGCTTCAGTGCCTCCACGTGCGGTCCGTCGTTTCCCGTCTGCCTTCGCGTCGTAGCGGACCCCGACGGCAGCGTACGAGAACCGCGGCCCCGCCGCAAGTCCGTCAGTGACCGTCGATACCGCGGTCAGGCGGGTCGGCCACGCCCAGCACGGTCGCCCCCGTGCCACGCGCCACGGCCGCCAGCCGCTCGTCGTACGCCACGAACGGGACGTCCCGGTCGAGCCTCGCCCGCAGATGCAGGCAACTGGCAAGCTGAATCGCATCGGACGCTCGCAAGGCGTACGCATTCAGCAGGCCCCGCGCGCGCGCAGTGACGGCCGGAACGACCTCCACGATGAGGAACGATGCCAGATCGCTCTCCATCGCGACGAGCATCCGATCGCGCTCCCGTACGGAGCAGTCACCCAGGCGCGCCCGGCGCGCGAGGGCCGAAGCGATCTCGGCCTCCGACAACCGGCTCATGGCCGGGCTCCCGGCCATGAGCAGCCGTTCGACGGTCTCGCTCCCCTTCTCGCGCACGTAGCGCTTGACCAGGGCGCTGGCATCGAAGAACCGGATCAAAACCGATCTTCCCGATCCTCCACGATCGTCTCGGAGAAGGATTGCCCTCGTCCGGCGATTGGATTGGCGACGGGCGGGAGCGATTGCCCGCTACCTGACACCATGCCTTCCGCGCGCAGCCTCTCCAGCCGCGCCTCCACGGATTGTCCGGACGTCTCGACCGGCGCAACCGTGGCAATTGGCCGGCCACGGTCGGTTATGGTCAGGATTCGCCCCGCGCGCACCCGCCGCAGGTAGGCGCCCAGACGCGTCTTGAATTCCCGGGACCCGACGACGTGCGGATCGGGCATGTGACCATTGTGGCTACATGCTGCGGCCAACGCAAGCCGTGACCCCGACCGGCGTGCGAGCGCCCAACTCGGGCCAGGAGTCTGCGCCGTCGAACGGTGCAGACCCCTAGGTCGGGCGGGCGTGGTGCAGGGTTCGGCACCCACGCGCCGCTCTGGGCATTCTTGCGTATACGGTTAGAGAGCCTCGTGAGCCGAACGGGGCCGCGGGGACGGAACGGCCCGGGCCCGAGGGGAGCCCCGGCCGGAGGGGACGACGCGCCATGCATCTTGCCAGGACGGCGGCGGCCTTGTGGCTTCTGATCGGATGGACCGCGTCTCTGGACGCGCAAGCCCCCGGCGCCGGGCGCTACTGGGGCCAGTGGCGCGGGCCCGAAGCGACCGGCGTCGCCCGGCATGCAGACCCGCCGCTCACGTGGAGCGAGACCGAGAACGTCGCCTGGAAGGCGGAGGTCCCCGGACGCGGGTCGGCGTCGCCGATCGTGTGGGGCGACCGGGTGTTCCTGCTGACCGCGGTGCCCGTCGGCGATCCCGTGCCGGCCGCCGCGCCGGAGGCGGGGCAACGACCGGGGCGGCAGCGCGCGGGCCGGCCCGGCCGGGAAGCTCGGGGCGGCCGCCAGGATCGACGCGGCCGCGGCCGGCGTCCGACCGAGGTCCGCCGGCACCAGTTCGTCGTCATGGCCTTCGACCGCGAGACCGGCGCCGTCGTCTGGCAGCGGGTCGCCCGCGAGGCGTTGCCCCACGAAGCGTACCAGCAGCCCAACGGCAGCTACGCGTCGGGGTCCGCGGTCACCGACGGCGAGCGGCTCTACGCGTTCTTCGGCTCGTGGGGGCTGTACGCGTACGACCTCGACGGCGAGCCCCTGTGGGAGGCGGACCTCGGCACCCGGTTCATGCGCAACGCCTTCGGCGAGGGTACGACCCCGGCCCTGCACGACGACACCCTGGTCGTCGCCTGGGATCATATCGGGGGGCAGTCATTCGTCGCCGCCATCGACGCCCGCACCGGGGCCGAGCGCTGGCGGTCGAACCGGGACGAGATCGATACCTGGGCGACTCCTCTCATCGTCGAGCACGACGGCCGGGCCCAGGTCATCACCCCCGCCCTGAACCACGTGTACAGCTACGACCTCGAGAGTGGCGACGTCGTCTGGCGCAGCCGCGGCACCACCATGAACGCCATCCCCTCGCCGGTGCACGCCGATGGCATCGTCTACGTCACGAGCGGCTACCGCGGCAACAACCTGCAGGCCATCCGCCTCGCCGACGCTCGGGGCGACATCGCGGACACCGGAGCCATCGTCTGGGAACTCGACCGCGACACCCCCTACGTGCCGTCCCCGCTGCTCTACGATGACGCCCTCTACCTGCTCAAGAGCAACGACGGCATCCTGTCGGTCTTCGACGCTCCGACCGGCTCGCCGCACTATGCCCTCCAGCGCCTCGAGGGGGTGCCCAACGTCTTCGCCTCGCCGGTCGGCGCGGCCGGGCGGGTCTACATCGCGGGCCGCGACGGCACCACGCTGGTCATCCGCCACGGACCCCGCTACGAGGT
>JAGWAJ010000067.1:0-9968 GCA_021296475.1 Acidobacteriota bacterium | reverse complement strand
CTAGCGGCACTCCGTGGACTGCACCTCGGCCTCGATGATCACGCCGCACACGTGGCTGGTGTACTCGAAGGGGTCGCCGTCGAAGAGGACGAGATCGGCATCCTTGCCGACTTCGATCGAGCCGACCCGGTCGTCGACGCCGAGGATGCGCGCGGCGCCGAGGGTCACCGCTTCAAGCGCCCTCTCGGGGCCGAGCCCGTTGGCGGCGGCGATGGCGGCCTCCCACAGCAGCACGCGTGTCTTGGGCACGTAGCCTTCGAAACCGGTCTGGATGGCGAACGGGATGCCGGCCTCGGCGAGCCGGGCGGCGGTCTCGAACGACCCGTTGCGCACGCGGCTCATCGGCGGGTGAACCAGGACCGGCACGCCGGCGGCGCGGATCTCCTCCAGCAGCAGGTACGACTCGGCCGCGCTGTCGAGCACGAGGTCGATGTCGAACTCGCGCTGCAGCCGGAGCGCCGCGGCGATCTCGGTGGCGCTGTCGGCGGTGACCAGCAGCGACAGCTCGCCCTCGAGCACCCGTCCCAGCGCCTCCTTCGTCAGGTCGGGGGCCGGCGGCGGCTCTCCGCCCGCGCCGTCCGCCCTCGCGCTGCGCAGCCGCTCATTGTGCGCCTGCGCGCCGAACAGCGCGCCGCGCAGCATCGCGACGCCCTTGGAGGACGTGCCCGGCGACTCGAAGTTCGAGGACACCGCGTTGCCGAGGGTCGCGGCCAGCATGCGGGCCGGAACCAGCGTCGCCTGCTCCACGTTGCGGCCGCGCGTCTTGACGATCATCGTCTGGCCGCTGATGAGGGCGCCGGGGCCGTGCCCGGTGTGAAGCGTCGTGACGCCGTAGAGGCGGACCCACTCGACCAGCCTCTCGGTCGCGTCGTAGGCGTCGATGGCGCGCAACTCGGGCTGGATCGGGGCCGAGGTATCCAGTTGATCCTGATCGCGGACCGCCCCCACGTTGCTGTTCAGGGCGCCGGACAGGCCGACGACGGAGTGCGCATCGACCAGGCCGGGCGTGACGACGGCCGCTTCGAGCACCTCGACGCCGTCGGGAATGGCCGCCTCGTCCGCGGGGCCGACCCATTCGATCGTGCCGCCGGCGCCCGCGATCACGACGGCGTTCTCGAGCGGCTCCCCGGAGACGGTGTGGAGGAGGTCCGCCCGCACCACCACCTGCGCGGCGGCCGGCGGCGCCGCCACGCCGGCCAGGGCCGCGCCCAGCACCACCAGCAGCAGGAGTCTGCGCCGCAGAGCGCGCCATGGAGGGAGTTCGTGACAGCGCAGACTCCCAACGCGACCGCGAGGTCGCGCCAGGACTCCACGGCATTGCGGGAACGGGTGCACACTCACTGCCCTTCTCCTTCCAGAAGCCGGCGCAGAGCCTCCTCCTCCCCGGCCGTCGCGCGGTAGACGTTGTGGCCGCCGACCGCGTACCGGCGGTGCTCCGGGTCGGACCGGTCGTAGATCAACCGCCCCTCGACCCACGTCTGCTCGACCGTCGTGTAGACACTGAGCGGATCGCCCGAGAGCACCACGAAGTCGGCGTCCTTGCCCGCTTCGAGCGAACCGACGCGGTCCTCCAGGCCCAGCATGCGCGCCGGGACGAGGGTCAGCGCCCGGAGCGCCGCGGCGCGCGACATCCCGTTGCGCACCGCCAGCGCCGCGCCCCGCAGCAGCAGCCGGGAATCCGTGATGAAGTCGTCCGTGTTGAAGGCGACGTCCACCCCCGCGCGCTCCAGGATGGCGCCGATCTCCAGCGACCAGTCGAGCGCCTCCTCCTTGCCGCCCGGTGCGTCGATGAAGGTGATCGATACCGGCACCCCGGCGGCGGCAATCTCGTCGGCCAGCTTCCAGGCCTCGGTGCCGTGCTGGAGGACCACCCGGAAGCCGAACTCTTCGCGCAACCGCAGCACGGTCGCGATGTCGTTGTGGCGGTGCGTGTGGTGCTGGACGATGCGGTCGCCGGCCAGCACCTCCGCCAATGCCTCCATGCGCAGGTCGCGCTCGGCCGGCGGCTCGTCCTCCGCCCGGCGCCGCTCGACCCAGGCGCGCGCCTCGTGGTAGAGCCCGCGCACGAGCGCCGCCGACCGGGCCCGCGTGCCGGGAAACGGCGGATTCCGCATCGAGTTCGTGCCGTTCGCCATCTTCATCCCGCCGCACACGTCGGTCAGCGGATCGTCGCAGAACAGCCAGTCCTCGACCGTGCGGCCGCCGTCCCGGAGCTTGAGGTACACGGTCTGGCCGGACATCAGGTGTCCCGACCCGGGCATCACGTTCACGGTGGTGATGCCGCCGGCTCGCGCGCGCCAGAAGCCGTCGGAGAGGATGTCGATGGAGTCGAGGCCCCGCACGTCGGGATGCAGCGGCGAGGAGCCGTCGCCGCCCGACGCGGCGCCCACGTGGGAGTGGCTGTCCACCAGCCCGGGCAGCAGCACGCGGCCCGTCAGGTCGTGCTCCACCGCCCCTGGCGGCGTGGGCACGTCGGGTCCGCCGACCTCGACGATGGCGCCGCCCCGGACGACCAGGACGCCGGACTCGATGGCCGGGCCCGCGATCGGGAGCACGGTGGCGCCCCGGAAGACCTGGACCTCGTCCTGCGCCGTTGCCGGCGCCGGCGGGATCGCCGCTATCGCCAGCGCGGGCAGGAGGATGCGAAGATGTGACTGCATGGCGGCTCCTGAAGAAACTCTAACCCCCTAGCGCGTAGTCTTCGACGAGTTCGATGCCGCTGCGGACGGGCGAACTCGCATTCACGACGTAGATGAAGCTCTGTCTTGCCCATGCGAAGCGCAGGGCACTGAACAACAGCGCGTGAAGGTCGGACGCGCCGATGGCGTGGGCGAATCTCCCCGCCGCGCTCACCGTATAGTCCGTCAGGTTGAGCGGGTCGTTCAACTCGGCACGGGCCAGCGCGCTCGTTGCGACGATTCCCCACACCTCGAACTTCGAGACGCGGGCGAAACTCAGCGCTCGTCCGTGGTTACGATGGAGCCAATGGAACAGCGGGGCGGGATCGTCAAGTCCGATTGTCGATGGTAGGAGTTCGGCGTCCGGTGCGTCAGGCGTCGCGGCCGCGTCGGCACGTTGCGGCGCTCGGTTGGCCGGGCGGACCGACTGTGTGTCCGCTCCCTTCCGAACTGGGGGGCAAGACTCGAACCGCAACCTCCACAAGCGTACTACCAGCGCGGAGTCTGAATCCTCCGAGTTCATCCGACGAGTGAGATCCTTCTGTACGAATTGCGGTATCACGTGGCGCAGAATCTCGTCGATGGCCGGCGTGTCGCCCTCGCGAAGTGCCTCCAGTGCTCTCGATATGGCCTTCCTGGACATGGGTGAGATTCGACACTAGCACGGCCAGCGAACCCGTCGGCCTCAAGCGGCAGCCAACCTCGGCGGCGGACGCGGGAGGACCGTACGAACCGTGCGCGACGCGAGCGGAAGGGTACCCCCGGCGCCGTCACTCCGGCAGAGCGAACACGAACAGATTGTTCCCGAAGCTGGGCCGCAGCTCGGGCGTCAGGTCGAGGAAGCGCGGCGTCCCCGTGCTCACGGCGATGTACTGCCGCCCGTCGACGGCGTAGGCGATCGGGAAGCCGCTGACCGGCGAGCCGAGGTTGATCTCCCACAGCACCTCGCCGGTCTCCTGGTCGAGGGCCCGGAAGCGGCCGTTGACGTCGCCTCCGAAGACGAGTCCCCCGCCCGTGGCGACGAGCGACATGGTCGCGGCCCGCTGCTCGTGCTTCCAGGTGATCGCGCCGGTCTCGACGGAGATCGCGTGCACCGCGCCGACCTGGTCCGTCCCCGGCGTGATCTGGCTGCGCCACAGCAGCGCGTAGAGCGCGTTGCTGATGTCGTCCTCGGCGCCCGCGGTCGACGCGAGCATCCGCGCACAGACGTTGCGGAGCGGCATGTACAGGGTGTTGGTCAGGGGGCTGTAGGCGCCGGCCTCCCAGTCCTTGCCGCCGCTCGCGTGCGGGCAGGCCAGCACCTCCTGCCCGCTGGCCGTGAAGACGAGCTCCGTGTTCTCCGCCACGTCTCCGGTGGCCCCGTCGATGCTGCTGATCACGTTCTGCGAGATGGTCGGGGTGGCCCACAGGAACTCGCCCGTGGCCCGGTCGAGCGTGTAGACGACGCCCGTCTTCCCGGGAATCCCGGTCACGACGCGCCGCCGCTCCCCGGGCCGGAGCCGCGGATTGATCCAGCTCACGGCCGCCGCGTCCGGTGCGACTGCGGTGTCGACCAGAATTCGCTCGAACGGGTGATCGAGGTCCCAGTGGTCGTTCATGTGCTGGTAGTACCAGACGATTTCGCCGGTGTCGGCGGCGAGCGCCAGTGTCGAGTTGTGGTACAGGTGCGCGAGGTCGACGCCCCCGAGCATGAACTTCGGGGCCGGTGAGGTGACGGAGGTACCCACGTAGACGAGGTCGAGGTCCGGGTCGTAGCTGGGCACCATCCACGATCCGACGTGCGCCCGCCGCTCGTAGGGCACGTCGCCCCACGTCTCGTCTCCCGGCTCGCCGGGGGCGGGGATCAGTCCCCGGCGCCACAGCTCGTCGCCGGTCCCCGCATCGTGCGCGGTGATGACGCACGCCTCCGGCCCCCCGCGCGGCATGCAGCCCCGACCGGAGACGACCTTCCCGTCGGCGATGATCGGGCCCGACGTCTGGTGGGCGGGGTTTACCCGGTAGTCGAGGATCTGGGTCTCCCACACCAACCGGCCCGTCGCGGCGTCGAGGGCGAAGACGTGGTCGTCGGAGCTCGTGTCGATGATGGTGTCGCCGTAGATGGCGATGTTGCGGTTGGCGGAGGAGATCGGTACGTGCTCCTCGAGATCGTCGGGGCGGTCCCGGCGGTACTCCCAGATGAGGTCGCCCGTGACCGCGTCGATGGCCTGGATGACGTCGCGCGGGTTGGGCATGTACAGCACGCCGTCGTAGACGAGCGGCGTCCCCTGCTGGGCGCCTTCCGTCATGCCGCGGGACCAGACCATGCGCAGCGCGCCGACGTTCGCGCGGTCGATCTGGTCCAGGGGGCTGTAGCCCCAGCCGTCGAGCGTGCGCCGCCACATCGGCCAGTCGGCCGGATCCGGATCCTGCAGCATCGCATCCGTGACCGGCGTGAAGCTGCCGTCCTGGGCGCCGGCCGTTCCCGCCGCGAGGAGGAGCAGGAGCGCGACGAAGGTGCAACGGCGGCGATTCGTGGTCATGGCAGGCTCCTTGTCGACGTGCGTTCGAAGGCTGCGACGCTCGCCGGTCGACGCTTACGGACGGCCGGACGCGCAGGGTACGGGAGGGGCCGGCTCGCTGCAAGCGCCCGGCCACGGTTCCACCGCCTCCGAGGGCGCAGCCGTCGCGGCCCGGAGCCGGAAGCGGACCTGCCGGGCGCGCTGCGAGCTCATCGTGAAGCCGGCGACCGCTCCGGCGGGGTCGCGGCCGAAGGTCAGGTACCACCCTCCGCCGTAGAACCCGTCGTCGAAGGTCGGCGTCAGGCGGATCTCGCCGAGCTTGCGGTGCCGGAGGGTGAGGCGACGGCCCTCCGCGCGCAGGCGGTACGACACGTCGAGATCCGCACTGTGGTAGGCGCCGGCGTACTTCGCCAGCCGATCGGGAGAGGGGCGGACCGGTGCCGCGTGGTTGTACGTCAGCGGTCGCCATCCCGTGAGGCGAAGCGTCGGTCCACCCCCGGCGCGGCCGCCGCCGGCGCGGCCGCCTTCGGCCCGCTCGCGGGCGGTGCGGCCGGGCGCGATCTCGATCTCGGTGGTCGTGCCGGCGAGGCGAAACCGCAGGCCGCCGAGCGGCAGCAACCGCTGTCCGCGCCCGCCGGCGAGCAGGGCGAGGTCGTTGCCCCGCAGCACGAGGTGCAGCGGGATGTCGCTCTCGGCGCTCGTGTAGTAGCCGGCCAGCGCGGCGAGCTCCTCGCGGGTCGGCGGGGCGGAGAGGCCGGCGGTCGCGTCCGCGCCGGCGGCTGGGCCCGCATCGGCGGCAGGGGTGGCGCCGGGGGGCGAGGTAGAGCGGTCCCGCGGGTTCCGCGCCGTCCGGTCCGGTCGGTCGGGGCGCTCCGGCGCGTCCCGCCGGGCGGCGCGCTGCGCCGGGAGCACCGCGTCGGCCACGTCGCGCGCCAATCGTGCCGGATCGGTCGAGCGGATGTTGCAGAGCACGGCGACCGCCAGATCCTCGACGGGGAAGCGCAGGAACTCGCTGCGGTAGCCGGCGTCGGTGCCGCCGTGCCCCACCGTCCGGCGGCCGCGGTGCGTGCCGTGCACCAGACCGAACGCGTAGCCCACCCGTGCGCCGCCGGCCAGCGTCGTCATCTCCTGCAGTTGCCGGACGACGTCCCGGCCGCCGACCTCGCCGGCCCGGAAGTTGCCGTTCCAGCGCGCGAGGTCCTCGACGGTGGTGAAGAGGCTGCTCGCGCCCACGACCGCGAAGTCCGGGATGCTCAGCCGGTAGCCGCCCGTGCCGTCCGCCTCGTAGGCGTAGGCGCGGTCGCGGATCAGCAGGGTGTGGTCGTCGCGGAACGTGGTGCGCGTCATCCCCAGCGGCCGAAAGATGCGTTCGTCCGTGAACGCCCGCAGCGACTGCCCCGACACGCGCTCGACCGCGGCGGCGAGCAGCGTGTAGCCGGAGTTGCTGTAGAGGTGCTCCGTGCCCGGCCGGAAGTGGAGCGCCGACTGGCGCGAGAGGAGGTCGAGCACGTCGCCCTGCGTGATCACGTCGCCGCCCCAGCGCCAGCCCGCCATCTGCAGCAGGCTCCACTGGTCGCGGATCCCGCTCGTGTGCTGCGCCAGGTGGCGGAGCGTGATCGGCACGCCGTAGTCCGGAAGCTCCGGCACGTGGCGCCGGATGTCATCGTCCCAGGAGAGCCGCTCCTCGTCGGCGAGCAGCGCCACCGCCAGCGCCGTGAACTGCTTCGAGACCGAGGCGACGTGGAAGACGCTGGCCGGCGTTATCGGGACGTCGTACTCGAGGTTGGCGGCGCCGTAGCCCTTGGCGAAGACGATCTCTCCGCCTTCCATCACCGACACCGCGCAACCCGGCGCGTCGGGCGCCGCCCAGGGGGGGAAGATGGCGTCGTTGCGCGCGGCGGCCGCGGCGGGGGAGCCGGGTGCAGGACCGGCGAGCGGCACGACGCCGGCGGCGACGAGAAGCGTGGCGGCGGCCAGACCGCCGGCGGCAGCCAGCGCGCCGGCGGCTGCCGGTGCGCCCGCGAGCCGGGGTCGGCGGGGCGCGGGCATCGGGCTCAGTGTAGTCGAGTCGCGCCTGCGGTCAACCCCGTTGCACCTCGCGGTGGCGGAAGCAGTCGACCAGGTGGTCGTTGACCATGCCGGTCGCCTGCATGTGGGCGTAGCAGATGGTCGAGCCGACGAACTTGAAACCGCGCGACCGGAGGTCCCGGCTCATCGCGTCCGATTCCGCCGTGTGCGCGGGCACTTCCTCCAGCGCACGCCAGGCGTTCTGCTGCGGGCGGCCGCCGACGAACTGCCAGATGTAGCGGTCGAACGTCCCGAACTCCTCCTGGACCGCCAGGAAGGCCTGGGCGTTCGTCACCGCGGCGCGCACCTTCAGCCGGTTGCGAATGATGCCCTCGTTGGCGAGCAGCCGCGCGATCCGCGCTTCGCCGTAGCGCGCCACCCGCCGCGGGTCGAAGCGGTCGAAGGCGCGCCGGTAGGCGTCGCGCTTCTTGAGGATCGTCAGCCAGCTCAGTCCGGCCTGCGCCCCCTCGAGCACCAGCATCTCGAAGATGCGCCGGTCGTCGTGCAGGGGCACGCCCCACTCGGTGTCGTGATACGGGACATAGAGCGGGTGCGAGGCGCCCCAGGCGCAGCGTGTCGGCTCCATCGTGCAGTCTGCGGTTCCGTCAGTCTGACCGCGGCTTCGCGCCGACGGACCGCGATTCCGCCACCGGACTGCGCGCCGTCACGGGACGGCGGCCCGGTCGCCGCCCGCGAGCCGCTCGCGCGCCTGCTCGACCTCGCGGTGGAAGACGAACAGCGCGTCCGCGTTCGACTCGTGATCGGTGAAGTTGTAGGTGCGCCCGCCCCGCACCTTCAGCCGCAGGTTGTGCTCCAGGTAATCGACCGTGAACTCCTCGATGCGGTCGAAGGAGACCTCGAACCCGTCGTCGTCCGCGGTGCGGTAGGCGATGCCGCCGGGGTTGGCAACCAGCCGTCCCTCGCAGGCGCCGAAACGGTGCCGGTGGACGACGGCCACTTCCTCGTCCAACCGGACGTCCCGGAAGCGCGCCGTCAGCGTGGTCAGCTCGCTCGTGATCTCGACGTCCTCCGCGTAGCCTTCGTATCCCGGTGCAGACACGTTGACGCGGCGCCGTCCCGGATCGACCTCGTGCGATTCGAACGGGGTGGTGCCGGCGAAGCGGCGGTCGATGAAGACCTGCGCGCCGTCGACGTCGCTCGTCACCCGCAGCACGGGGGGCGGCGGGGGAGGCGGCGCCGGCGGGTCGGGCTCCGGCTCCGGCTCCGGCTCGGGTTCCGGCTCGGGCTCGGGTTCGGGCTCCGGCTCGGGCTCCGTCGCGGGCGGGGGCGCGGGGGCCGCGGGAGGCGGGGCGGCGGCCGTGCGCTCCACCTCGGGCTCCGGCGTCTCGAGGAGTGGCCACAACACCGTTGCGGCGCCGGCGGCGAGGGCGACTGCGAGTAGGATGAGACCGTACCGGAGGCCGCGCCGCGTGCGCGGCGGCGGTTCCGGTTCGTGCGCGCTCAACAGGGACATGGCCCTAATTCTACGGTCACCGCGTCTGCAGCCACTGCGAGGTGCTCCCGTGCGATCCGTTCCCCTGCGATCCGTTTCCCCGCGCCGCCGGCATGGAGAGCCGCGGAGGGCGACGGCCGGCGTGCGATCGGTTCCCCTGCGATCCCTTGCCACCGTCGCTGGCGCCCTGCTCGTCTGGCTCGCCGTCGCGCCATTCGCGTCCGCGCAGGACCGCGAGCCGTTCGTCACCCCGTTGACGGTCGAGGAGATGACCGGCAAGCAGGCCGTGCTCACTACCGACTTCGGCGCGATCGCGATCGATCTGCGGCCCGACCTCGCGCCCAACCACGTCGGCCTCGTGATGCAGCTCGCGTCGGACGGAGCGTTCGACGGCACCACCTTCCACCGGATGGTGCGCCACGGCATCGTGCAGGGCGGCGACCCCATCACCGCCGATCCGGACCGGGCCGCCGACTACGGGCGCGGCGGGCTCGGCCTCGTGGCGGCCGAGCTCAGCGACGCGCGCCACGTCCGGGGCGCGGTCTCCGCCGTCGTCGTCCCCGGGCAGCCCGACAGCGGCGGCTCGCAGTTCTTCATCTGCGTCGTCGACCAGCCCGGCCTCGACGGCGCGCATTCCATCTGGGGGCAGGTGGCCGACGGCATGGACGTCGTCACCCGCATCTCGGAGACACCGGTCGACGCCGAGGGCCGCGCCGCCGAGCGCGTCGTGGTCAGGACCGTGACCATCCGCGACAAGCCGCCGCCCGAGGTCCCGCCGTTCACCACCGAGTCCGACGCCCAGCTCGCCGCCTACCGTGCGGCCCTGGAGACGACGCACGGGCGCATCGCCATCGACTTCTATCCCGACCGCGCGCCGAACCACGTCCGCAACTTCCTGCGCCTCGTCGACGCCGGCGTCTACGACGGCATCGCGTTCCACCGCGTCGTGCCCGGCTTCGTCATCCAGAGCGGCCACCTGCCGGCGCGCCGCGATCCGCTCACCGACCGCCAGCAGCGCTTCGTGCAGAACCTCGAGCCGGAGTTCAGCGCCACCCCGCACGTCCGCGGCATCGTCTCGATGGCGCGCCTCGACGACCCGGCGAGCGCCTCGACCTCGTTCTTCATCGTCACCGATACGGCGTCGGAGCTCGACGGCGTCTACACGGTCTTCGGCGTCGTCGTCGACGGCCTCGACGTCGTGGCGGCCATCGAAGCCGTGCCTACGAACGGGGAGACCCCCGTCGAGCGGGTGGAGATCGTCGACGCGGAGGT
>JAGWAJ010000136.1:2287-4072 GCA_021296475.1 Acidobacteriota bacterium | reverse complement strand
AGCAGAAGCGCGAAGGCGGCTACTTCACCCCCGCGCCGATCGCTGATCTGATGGTGCGGGCGGCGTTCGGCGCGCTGGAGCGCCGGGGTGCAGGCAAGTGGACCAGAGTGCTGGACCCGGCCGTCGGGGGGGGCATCTTCCTGCTGACGGCCTTCCGGGAGCTGGTCGCGGCGCAGTGGCGGGCCGATGGAAGACGGCCCGGCACCGACGCGCTCAGGAGAATCCTCTACGAGAAGCTGGTCGGCTTCGACGTCAACGAGGCCGCGCTTCGGTTCGCCGCACTGGGTCTGTACCTGCTGTCCATCGAGCTCGATCCGAACCCGAGGCCGGTCGACAAGCTGCGGTTCCAAGCGCTCCGCGGGAGCGTGCTGCACCGGGTCAAGGGCGCAGACGAAGATGAAGGCACGGCCCTCGGCAGCCTGGGACCGCTCGTCGGCGACGAGCACAGGGGGCGATACGACCTCGTGGTCGGAAACCCTCCCTGGGCGAGCGGGACGAAGCTGCCCGCATGGAGCCGTGTCCGGGACACCGTCGCACGTATCGCCGCGGACAGGAAGATTGCGAACGCAAGGCCTCCCTTGCCGAACGAAGCTCTCGACCTGCCCTTCGTGTGGCGGGCGATGGAGTGGGCGAAGCCTGACGGCCAGATTGCCTTCGCGTTACACGCGCGCCTACTTTTTCAGCAGGGCGACGGGATGCCGGCCGCACGGCAAGCCCTGTTCGAAGCGCTGGACGTCACGTCGGTCGTGAACGGTGTGGATCTGCGGCGGACGAAGGTGTGGCCGCAGATATCGGCGCCCTTCTGCATTCTGTTCGCCACCAACAGAGCACCGGGTGTCGAGGCCGGTTTCCGGTTCATCAGTCCGCGGCTCGATACCTGCCTGAACAACGCCGGGTGCATGCGCATCGACGTGGCGAACGCGGAAGTCGTGTCTTCCCGGCAGCTTGCCGACACGCCGGATATCCTGAAGACACTGTTCCGGGGGTCGAAGGCGGACCTCGGAATTCTCGAACGGATTCGCGCCGAGGGGCATCCGACCCTGTACGATTTCTGGAAAAACAAGATCGGCGTGGCGGACCGGCGGCGCCTGCGGGGCAGTGGGAATGGCTACCAGGCGCTCAGGGCGAGCAGTCGGATCCGTCGTCGAGGCGATGGTCGGCCCGGTGTAGATGCGACCTATCTGCGTGGGCGGCGTGAGCTTGTGGCGGGAGCGTTCAGCAGCATTCTCGTCGACGCGTCGTCTTTACCTCTGTTCTCACATGAGCGAATCCACGACCCGCGGTCGGCCGATTTGTTCACCGGGCCGCAGGCTATCGTTCACAAGTCGCCACCGGCCGTGGCGGGTCGAATCGGGGTAGCCGTCTCCGAGGACGGCATTGTCTTCAACGAGACGTTCTATGGATATGGTCCCCAGTTCCGTCCAGATGCAGCCCTGCTTGTTCGCTATCTTGCACTCGTTCTTGGAAGCAAGATGGTGGTTTGGTTGGCACTGGTGACCAGTGGCGAATTCGGCTTCGAACGAGACGTGATCGAAAAGGCGGCGCTGGATCGCATTCCGCTCCCCGACTTCGACAAGCTCGAGGCATCCCGGCGCCGGGAAATCGCAGGTCTCTTCACGGGCCTTCAATCGAGGGAGGTCGGCTGGGAGGAGGTGGACGAGTGGGTTGGAAACCTGTACGGACTGGGCGAACGCGATCTTCAGGTCATTCGCGATACGTTGGAGTTCAACCTGCCGTTCGCCAACAACAAGCGGAACGCGCAAGCGGTGCCGTGTCTTGGCGAGA
>JAGWAJ010000136.1:1837-2216 GCA_021296475.1 Acidobacteriota bacterium | reverse complement strand
GGGTCGCCGTGGCAAGCCATCGCGGTGAGGGTTGGGCGGCGGCGACTGGCGGGGGGCGTTCCGTCGGCGGACTGGGTGGGGCTTCTGCGCGCGGCGGACGAGGCGGCGGCGTCGGAGATCGTCGTCGATGGCGGAGCGGACGGGCTCGTGATCGGGCGTCTGGCGCAACGGCGCTATTGGAGCGAGAGCCAAGCGCGGCTGCTTGCACAGCGGATTGCCTGGTCGCACGTCGAGCTGCTGAAGGGGCATGCCACCGCATGAGACGACCGGCGGTTCGGCTTCGACGTGACCAAATCGAGGAGTTGACGCGTGGCCTTCGGTTGCCGCTGGCGGCGATCGCGCACGACCATATGGAAGTAGTAGCGGGTGGTTTGCGGCA
>JAGWAJ010000136.1:925-1746 GCA_021296475.1 Acidobacteriota bacterium | reverse complement strand
TCTCTGGGGGCAGCTCGTGCTGTACGTCGGGCGGGGAACGGAGAGCATCAGCTTCGACGGATCTCATCTTGAGAAACGCCCGGACCTGTCGATTGTCTTGTCAGGCCGAGAGCGGCGCTTTCCGTTGGTCGCGGAAGCCAAGATTCTGGACGCCGCGGCGTCGAAGACGGCGGCGCAATACTGCAAGGACGGCATTCGACGCTTCGTGGAGGGCGAGTACGCGTGGGCTGGTCGGGAGGCACTCATGATCGGCTACGTTCGGGACGGGTCGTCGATCGACACGACGCTGGGTGGCTTCTTGGCGAGAGATTCGCAACCTCAGCGTTACCGGGTGGAAGCGCTTCCGGTTGCGGTCGGGGCCGGCTCGTCGGACTTGGCGTATACGCGGCACGGCCGGGACTTCGTTTACGGCGGCCAGCCAGCACCGAACAGCCCCGGGCCGATTTCGGTCTGGCACTTGTGGCTGGCGTAGGACGTCGCCAGCGGGGAGCGTCCGCTATCGTGGTTCGGTGCCGCCTTGGGCATGTTGCAGCCGTTCCGTCGTCGATTGAAAGGCCGTGGTAGTCCGCGGTGAAGGCCTCGGCGGCGGGCTGCTGAAGCCGGCGACGGTCTCGTTCGGGCAGGCCATGCCCCTCGACGTCATGGCGCGGGCCCAGGAGGCCGCCGAGACCTGCGACTTGCTGATCGCGGTAGGCTCCTCGCTGGTGGTCGAGCCCGCGGCTTTCGATCCCCCGTCTGGCGAAGGCGGCGGGGCGCGTCTCGTGATCGTCAACCGCGAGCCGACCCCGCTCGACGGGATCGCCGACGCCGTGGTCCGCGGG
>JAGWAJ010000136.1:0-879 GCA_021296475.1 Acidobacteriota bacterium | reverse complement strand
CACGCGGGCGAGAATGAGGGTGAGCAGATGCGGTTCCCATGCTTTCTGGCGGCGGTCGAGGCGGTCGTTCTTGCGGCGGGATCTTCCGTGCCGGCGCACGGGCAGGAGGTCACCACCCGGGACCTCGAGCAGGCCGCCGCCGACACGTCGTCGTGGGTGATGTACGGCCGCGACTACCACGGCCACCGCTTCGTCGAGCTCGACGAGATCACCCCGGACAACGTCGAGGGTGTTCGCCACCGGCGGCGACAACCGCGGCCTGGAGGCGACGCCGCTGGTGCACGAGGGCGTCATCTACCTGTCGGCAGACGAGTCGCGCGTCTTCGCCATCGACGCCCGGACCGGCGCGAAGCGGTGGGGCTTCGAGCCCGAGATGTCCGACGAGGTGGAGCGCGTCTACTGCTGCGGGTCGAACAACCGCGGGGTCGCCCTGTACGCCGATCTGGTCTACGTCGGCACCATGGACGCGCGGCTGTTCGCGCTCCACCGGGAGACCGGCGCCGTCGCGTGGGAGGTCGAGGTCGTCGACTGGCGGCAGGGCTACAGCATCACCGGGGCGCCGCTGGTCGTCAACGGGCTCGTCCTCACCGGGGTCGCGGGCGGCGAGTACGGCATCCGCGGCTTCGTCAAGGCCTACGACGCGATGAGCGGCGAGCCGCGTTGGACCACCTACACGATTCCCGGCCCCGGCGAGCCCGGCAACGAGACGTGGCCCGGCGACACGTGGCGGCACGGCGGCGCGCCGACGTGGACGACGGGCGCCTACGATCCCGAGCTCAACCTCGTCTACTGGAACACGGGCAACGCCGCCCCCTGGAACTGCCACGTGCGGAAGGGCGACAACCAGTGGTCGGCCGCCACCGTCGCCCTCGACGCCGA
>JAGWAJ010000066.1 GCA_021296475.1 Acidobacteriota bacterium | reverse complement strand
GTCTACGTCGTCATGCCCGGCGACGTCATCCTCGGGCTGCAGCACCGCTGCCTGGACGAGGTCCGCATCACCATGGAAGCGGGTCGTCTCGTGCGCATCGAAGGCGGTTACGACGCCGACATGATCCGCGAGCGCCTGGAGCTGTTCGAGGACTACGTGGATCCCGACGGCAACCTGGCCGACCCATTCCGCATCTCGCACGCGGGCTGGGGCACCGAGCATCGGGCGCAGTGGCACGTCATGGGCATGGACTCCGAGAGCATGTACGGAAGCGTCATGGTCTCCATCGGCCGCAACATGTTCGATTCGGGGGATCGCTATGCGGGCCTGGGCGGGCTCAACTACACCCCCGTGCACATCGACATTTGCTGCCGGAACAAGAGGATGTACCTCGATGACGAGCTTATCGTCGACAGCGACAACACCATAGTTCCCGCGGACCTGGCCTAGCCCGCCGGGTTCACGGAACCGGGGGAGTGCGCCGTTCCGGCATGATCAGGGAACGGCGCATTACTTCCGACAAGAGCGCGGAACTGGCACAAGTCCTCGAATCGCTGATCGACTTCAGCCAGGTAACGCAAGTCGTCGAAGTCGGTTGCGGGAGAGGCAGGCTGGCCATTCGGATGGCCGGGCTCGTCGGTGGACGCGGCCATGTTCTGGGGCTCGATACGAGCAAGGAGGTATTGGGTTTGGCGGCGCGGGAAGCCCGTGCCGAGCGCGTCTCCAACGTCACCTTCGACCTCGGGGACGCCCGTAGTCTGCGCCTTCCGGACGGAGGGGCCGACTTGGTCGTATGCAGCAGCCTCCTCTGTTCGCTGAAGGAGGTCGAGACGGTCGTCCGGGAGATGCTGCGCATCACGCGCAAGGGCGGGGTCGTCGCCATCGCCGAACCGGCCGGCGAGCAGAGTTGTCGCGATCCGGACAGCAGGCGCTTCACCTACCTGTCGGCCAAGTTGAACAGCGCGTTCGTTCGTGGATGGAAGCGCCGGGGCGTGGATCAGCATGTGGGCTTGAAGGTGCCCGAGATTCTGCTGCGCCTCGGGGTGAAGGACATAGCAGCGGAGGCCGTCTGCCAGGTTTTTCTGATGAGCGACCTGCGCAGGACGCTGGAAGATGTCGAGGGCCAGTTGAGAACCGAGTCTTCCCGCTTGCCGGCGCCGACCCTGGCCCTGGTGGGCCGGGGAGGCATGACTCGCAAGGAAGTGGAGCAGCATCACGCCATGGCCCGTCGAAAACTCGCCGATTTCATGTCCAGCCCCGAGGAGATCCGGGGGAGCGGCTACGTCCGGGTCACGTCGCCGTTGCTGGTATTCGCAGGGAGGGTGCCCGAATGAGTCAGTCAACATCCCCAGGAACCTGGGCGCGTTACAGTCTGCTGCTTGTGGTCGCTGCCTGCGCCCCCACGGAGCGCGGGACAGATACCGCCGCCTCGGACATGCCCGAGACCCGCACGCTCAGCGAACAGGAAGTCATCGACCTTCTGGTGGGCTCCTGTATTCAGGCCACCCGGGGGTGCAATGCCGCCAACTACATCGAGCGCGTCAGCGCTGCCATGGCGGAGGGAGCGGAATTCCAGATCATCTCCGCGGATGATCTTCCCGACGACTGGATGGCGGTGGGTACGGCGGCGGTGGGCGGGGGTGGCGCCTGGGAGCATGTGATCGAGAGAACGCAGGAGCAGGGACTCGAACTGGTGGAAGGCACCAATACCAGTTCGGTCGAGGTTCTGGCCGATCACTTGGGGGTCGACTTCAACGCCGTGCTGCGGCTCGAGTCAGCGGGCGCCACCGTCTCCGCTCTTCTCCTGGCCGCCGAGATGGGACTCCCGCTGGTGGACGCCTGTCTGTCGGTGCGGGCTCGCCCGGAGATCCAGCAGCAGATTCCGTGGCTGGTCGGGATCCCCTCGACCCCATCCGCCCTGGTCACGCGCTGGGGCGACCAGGTGGTCATCGAAGGCGTGGACGACTACCGGGCGGAGGACCTCGCGCGCGGTGTGGCCGTGAGCAGCGGTGGGGGCGCCGCCATCGCGATGAACCCCATGACGGGCGCCGAGGTGAAGCGCGGCACCATCACGGGCGCCCTCTCCGAAGCCATCGAGCTCGGTCGCACGGTGCGCGAGGCCCGCGAGCAGGGGAGCGACCCCATCGAGGCGCTCATCGAAGTAACCGGGGGATACATGCTGTTCCAGGGAATCGTCACAGGATCGGACCAGCGCGGCGACCGCGGCTTCAGCTGGACGGACGCGGAACTCGCCGGGGTGGGCGAATTCGAGGGTCACACCTATGAGATCTTCGTCAAGAACGAGAACATCGTATCGTGGTTGGACGGCGAGCTCGATGTCATTTCCCCGGACTATATTTTCAATCTCGATCCCGAAACCGGGCATGCGATCACCGGCGGGGGATTGGGTGGATATCCAATTGGAATGGAAGTGGCGATGGTTGGCGTCCGCGGCCACGATGAGTGGTTGACGCCGGCAGGCATCGACATCATCGGTCCGCGCCACTTCGGATTCGACTTCGACTATGTACCGATCGCCGAGTTGCAGGCCGGTCGGCCTCCGTTGAACTGAGCCCGGAGGTCATACACCGTCCGACCAGTGCTTGGAAAGCAGTGAAACATTCAGCCGCAGGAGGTAAGCATGAAACGACGCAACTTCGTCAAGATCGTGGGAGCCGCGGGGGCAGGGTCCTCGCTAATGGCCATTCCCGCGTCTGCCGACCCACTGGTCTCCACCACGGATGACCTGAACGCACGCCCTGAGCCACCCTCGCCGCTTGTCGCCCACTGCAAGAGGATTCTCGAACAGAATCTGCTGCGGGAGGGCGAACTCTTCATAGTGGCCACGCCCATGGTCTTCGACCACGACTACCTGCTGGCACTACTCACGGCAGCGGGCGAGATCGGGGCGACCGGGGCCCACATCTCGGTCTTCCCGAGAATCAACAGCGCCGGTCAGTACGAGAGCGCGCTGAGCGCGTGGCACTGGAACGCCTATGCGGAAGCTGACCTGCTGATTACCTCGAATCTGGGGAACGACATCGGTCTTCCGGGCGCGTCGACAGCATATGGCAACAAGGTGGGCGACCACCCCTACCGCACGGACTTCGAGGCCATCAACCGGCCGGGGCACAAGACCCGGTGGCTGGCGCTCGGCTACGACGTGCCGCGTCAGCAACGCTACTTCCCGACAGCAGAGCGGCGGGAGCGCACGCTCCGGGGCGCCCAGTTGCTGGACGAGACCCGGGGCGAACTCCGGGTGGTCAGCGACGCCGGCTCCGATTGGCGCTGCTCGATGGAGGACCGTCCGGGTCACGCCCAGTACGGCATCGCCGACATGGCCGGCCGCTGGGACAACTTCGGCTACGGCTGTGTGGCATGCGGCCCGAACGAGGACACCGCGGAAGGGGTACTGGTCCTTCAACCCGGTGACATCATCACCGATCTGCATCCCCAGGTTCTCGAAGAAGCCGTGACCCTCCACTTCGAGGGCGGCTATGTCACCCGCGTCGAGGGAGGCAGGCGTGCGCAGGAGTTCGAAGCGCTTCTGAATTCCTACAACGACCGGGAGGCGTTCGGCATAAGCCACTTCGGCTGGGGGACGCACGAGAACACCCAGTTGGGAGGGCCGGGCGACGTCGGCCACTACCACCACAACAAGGAGGGAAGCCTGCTCTATTCCCTTGGGATGAACTTCGGGCACGGACTTGGGGGAGCCGGAGCAGGGTATTCCGGGCTCGGCTACTCGTCGCGCATCGCGCCCAATCACACCCACTTCGCGATGTTCGGGTGCGACGTTTACGTCGCCGGAGACCGGCATATCGAGGCTGGCGTGGTGTCACCCGAGGCGGGCGGGAGCACGTAGTTTCGCGACTCCGGCCGCGGTCGTATGGTGTAGCGTCCGCGGCCGGAGCAGCCGCCGTTGCGGCTTTTTTTGCCAGAAGTGACGGTTCGACGACGCCGGTGTCCACATCGTCAGGATCCATCACGGACCCGCCGGTGTGACCCGGCGTCGCTGATGCGGGGAGGCGTATGCACACGCAAGGAAGAAAACCAATGAAGAAACCGCATCTCCAAAAGGTCCGAGCGGCGGCTCCGCTGATAGCGGGCATTCTGCTGAGCATTGTTCTGCCGGCGCCGGTCGCCGCGCAGGGAGGATCGGGTACCATGGCGCTGGTGGGCGGGATGCTCCTCGACGGATACGAGACGCCTCCCATCCATCACGCGGCCGTGGTCATCGAGGGCAACCGCATCGTCGCCGTGGGACCTGCCAGCGACGTAGAGATTCCGGCCGGAGCGGAAATCGTCAATACCGAGGGCATGACCATGCTTCCCGGCCTAGTTGATCTCCACGTCCACCTGATGATCCTCGGCCATGGCGAATACGCCGAGTGGTGGCCGATTCTCGATGGGGCCAGGGAAGAGATGATGGCCATCTCGGCCAGACAGCTGTTGATGGCCGGTGTCACCACCGCCGTCGACTTGGGTGCGCCGCTCGAGATCCTCAACGTGCGCGACGACATCAACGAGGGTCGGCTTCCAGGACCCCGCATGCTGGTCAGCGGCCCCTGGATCACGCGCGTGGGGCAGCAGTTCCCACCCTGGTTCCAGCGTCGCATCACCTCTCCCGAAGAGGCTACCGAACAGACGGACGACCTCATCGATGCCGGGGTCGACCTGATCAAGATCTGGGCTGGGATGAGCGAAGACGACATGCGGGCGGTTGTCGACGCCGCGCACCGGCGGGGCATCGAGGTCCACACCCATCTCTACGCTCCCGAGGACATGTGGGCGGCGATCCGCGCGGGAACGGATGTCATCCAGCATGCCGGGTCGGGTGGCAATCCGCCCTACAGCGACGACCTGATCACGGAGATCGCGCACCGGGGGATCCCGATCGTACAGACCATTGCTCATCGGATCTGGGTCTATCCCGCGACCCTGGAGTTCCCGGAGCGGCTGCAGGACTCCCGTCTCAAGGAGGACCTGCCACCCGACCTCTACGGCGAGTTCCAGCGTTCCTTCGAGGACTTCCACAGGAACTCGTACTTTCGCACGACCCCGCGTCAGATTCGCAACTCCGAGATCGCCGCCCGCCAGTTCATCGACGGGGGCGCGGTCATCGCAATGGGTACCGATTCGGGGTCTCCCATGAACTTTCACACCGAAGCCGCCTGGAGAGAGATCTCCGCCCTGGTGGACTCGGGAATGAGTCCGCTGGCTGCGATCTCGGCTTCGACGAAGACGGGGGCCGAGGTAATGGGCATGGGCAGGGATCTGGGCACGATAGAACCCGGCAAACTGGCCGACATCATCGTTGTCGAGGGCAATCCGCTCTTCGACATCAACGTTCTGGGCTATGTGCGGATGGTCGTCAAGGATGGCGTGAGGTACAAGTGATTTCATGCCCCGGGATGCTACCTGCTACCGAGGGGGGTGTCGGTGGCCATCGTGAAATGCAGGCTGGGCAAGGCGAAAAGGAGTGAGCATGAGAATCGAGCGACAGTTGCTGACCGCAATGGGTATTCTGCTGGGCTGGGTGGCATTGAACCCTCCGGAGCAGGTGTCGGCGCAAGCCCCGGATCAGCTGGCCATCGTGGGGGGGTACCTGATCGACGGGCAGGAGGGGGTGCCGATTCAGAATTCGGTGGTGCTAGTGGAAGGCGACCGCATCACCCACGTGGGAACCGTGTCGGATACCGAGATTCCGGCGGGAGCCAGGGTGATCGATGCAAACGGGCTGACGGTCATGCCGGGGCTCAACGAAGCCCACGCTCACCTCTTCATCATCGGGCACGGCATCTACGACGAGTTCTTCCCCCGCTACATGGGCCGGTGGCGCGAGATCATGGAGATCTCCGCCCATCAGTTGCTGATGGCGGGCGTGACTTCGGCGCGTGACCTGGGCGCTCCCCTGGAGGACGCCCTGTATATCCGGGACGAAATCAACGCCGGCCGCATGCTGGGGCCGCGCCTGTTCGTGTCCGGCCCCTTCCTGCAGAAGAGCCTCCCGGGCGCCCAGGGGACCAGCTACGACTCCCAGGTGCAGGCGTTCTTCCGCTGGACCGTGGACGGACCCGAGGACGCCCGCCGCAAGGCGCAAGAGCTGGTGGATGCCGGGGTGGACCTCCTGAAGGTGATCCAGCTGGCCCAGCTGACGCGGGAGGAGCGGATGGCCATCGGCGAGGTCGCCCGCGAGGCGGGGCTCCACATCGCGGTACACGCCAGTACGATAGAGGAGGTTGGGCAGGCCGCGGAGATGGGAGCCAACTCCATCGAGCACATGGGAGGACGTCCTTATCCGCTCTACCCGGAAGAGACCATTCGCCTGATGGCGGACAACAACATCGTGGCGTCGGTGACCTCCATGGTCAGCAAGGTCTACGACATCACGACGGAATACCCCGAACGGCTGGACAATCCGCAGCTCAAGGCCGATCTGCCGGCCGCCATGTACGAGGACGTGCGCAGATCACTGGACTTCTTCAGCAGGCTCAACTACTTCTCGGGCGCCAAGGACTCGAACGCCCATCACCCGGCCAAGGTGCGACAACTCTACGAGAACGGCATCCGTCTCGTGATCGGCACCGATTCGGGCACCCCGATGAACTTCCACTACGAGTCCACGTGGCAGGAGATGGACCTGTTCGTACGCTACGGCATTCCGCCGATGAAGGTCATCAGCATGGCGACCAAGTTCCCGGCGCTGCTCTACAGGGAGTTCGACGATCTCGGCACCATCGAGCCGGGCAAGCTCGCCGACATCATCGTCGTAAATGGGAATCCGCTGAGGAACATGGCCGCGCTCGAGCAGAACAACGTGATCCATGTCATCAAGGGCGGTGTCGAGTACAAGGGCCCCGGCATCGAAACGACGCGCCCGGTCTCCGACGCCGACGCGCGGCGGGACTGACCCCAGGGCAGCGAGTGAGCGGCCGGGAATCCGGCATATGACGTCAGCCCGGACACTGGGAGGCCAGGCATGAAGAACTATCTGCGGGTGTGCGGGCTCGTGGGAATGGGGACGCTGGCTCTGGTTTCGAGCCGTTCCTCCGCCCTCCAGGGTCAGGCTCCGGGCCAGCTCGCCATCGTGGGCGGCATGCTGATCGATGGCCATGAGGGAGTCCCGATCCAGAATTCGGTAATCCTCGTCGAAGGGGACCGCATTAGCCATGTCGGGACGGTTTCCGACACGGAGATTCCGGCGGGTGCCCGGGTGATCGATGCAAACGGGCTGACGGTCATGCCGGGGCTGAACGAGGCCCACGCCCACCTGATCGTCATGGGTCACGGCGTCTACGACGAGTACTTTCCACGCTACATGGGCCGCTGGCGGGAGATCATGGAGATCTCCGCCCGCCAGCTTCTGATGGCGGGCGTCACCACCGCCCGCGACCTGGGTGCTCCCCTCGAAGACGCCATCTGGGTACGCGAAGAGATCAACGCGGGCCGAATGGCCGGCCCGCGGCTCTTCGTCTCGGGACCGTTTCTGCAGAAGAGCCTGCCGGTTCCCCAGGGGACGCGCTACGACTACCGCACCCAGGCGTTCGTTCGCTGGACCGTCGATGGGCCGGAGGATGCCGCCCGCAAGGCGCGCCAGCTCGTGGACGCCGGCGTGGATGTCATCAAGGTCATCCAGCTGGCCGAGCTGAGCCCGGAGGAACGGATGGCCATCGCGGGCGAGGCCCGCCGGGCCGGGCTGCACATGGCCGTGCACGCGCGGTCGGTCGAGGAGGTGCGCGCGGCGGCGGAGATGGGGGTGGGCTCCATCGAGCACATGGGTGGCGGTTCCTATCCGCTCTATCCGGAGGAGGCGTTGCGCCTCATCGCAGAGAACGGCATCGTTGCCTCCGTGACATCCTTGGTGAGCAAGATCTACGACATCACCACCGAGTATCCGGAGCGGCTGGACAACCCCCAGCTGCGGGCCGATCTGCCTCCGGACATGTACGAGGATATCCGCAGTTCGCTGAACCACTTCAGCAGGCTCAACTACTTTTCCGGCGCGAAGCACGCCAACCGGCATCATCCCGCGAAGGTGAGACAGCTGTACGAGAACGGGGTTCGACTCGTGGTCGGGACCGATTCGGGCACCCCGATGAACTTCCACTACGAGTCGACCTGGCAGGAGATGGACCTCTTCGTTCGTTACGGCATCCCGCCGATGAAGGTCATCAGCATGGCAACGCGGTACCCGGCGCTGCTGTATGGCGCATTCGACGATCTCGGCACGCTCGAACCCGGAAAGCTCGCTGACATCATCGTGGTGAACGGGAACCCCCTGCGGAACATGAGTGCGCTGCAACAGAACAACGTTATCCATGTGATCAAGGGGGGTGTTCAGTACAAGGGCCCGGGGATCGACCCCTCGCGTCCCGTATCCGACGCCCCCTGGAGAGACTAGCCGTTTGCGTCGGCTGGGCGGTATATGTACGCGGTCGCGCGCGGGCCTGGAGGTCCGTGATCCGTCCGGGCCAAGTGGAACCGGCGGCGCAACGAAATGAGGAGAGGACCATGGCGAAACAGGCAAATGGAATGAGTGGCCATCCGAAAGAGCGAGCCTCGGCCAACCGGATCGGGATACTGCTCGCACTCGTGTTGACGGCTGTGTGGACCGCCGGTCCCGCGGGCCTCGCTGCCCAGCGGGTGACCCTCCCCGACAGCACCGACGTGACCGCGATTACGGCTGGCCGCCTCATCGACGGGGTGGACGGAAGCGTGCGCGAGAACGTCACCGTTCTGGTGCGCGGCACCCGCCTGGAGGCGGTCGGCGAGAACATTTCGGTCCCGTCGGGGGCGACCCGCATCGATCTGTCCGACCATACCGTGATGCCGGGCTTCATCGACCTGCACACGCACCTCACCAGCGGGGACGGAAGCCGCGACAGCCGCCTGCATCGCTGGCCGGGGCACCTGGCCATCGTGGGGGTCATGAACGCGCGCATCACCCTCGAGGCGGGCTTCACCACCGTACGCAACGTGGGAGCCGACAACTTCGCCGACGTGGCGCTCCGGGACGCCATCAACCGCGGCCTTGTGCCGGGCCCGCGGATGTACACCGCAGTGTACTCCCTGGGGATCACAGGGGGGCATTGCGACAGCAACGGCTACCGCCCGGACATCTTCGAAGAGCCGGGGATCGAGAGGGGCATCGCCCAGGGCATCGAAAACGTGCGCGAGGCGGTGAACTACCAGATCAAGTATGGCGCCGACCTCATCAAGTTCTGCGCGACCGGCGGCGTGCTGTCGGAGGGCGACGCCGTTGGCGTGCAGCAGTTCACGGAGGAGGAGATGGTCGTCCTCGTGCAGACCGCCAAGATGGCCGACCGTACGGTGGCCGCCCACGCCCACGGCCTCGAAGGAATCAAGGCGGCCGTGCGTGCGGGCGTCACCACCATCGACCATGGCTCAATGCTCGACGACGAGACTGTCCGGCTCATGGACGAGCACGGCACCTACCTGGTTCCCACCATGATGGCGTTCGAGAATGTCCGGGAGCGGGCGCTGGCGGGGACCCTCACGGGGCTGCCGGGAGAGAAGGCCCTGGAGATATATCCGCATTTCCGGGAGTCGATCCAGTTGGCCGTTCGGGAGGGTGTGAAGATCGGCTTCGGAACGGACGCCGGAGTCTTCCCGCATGGGGAGAACGGGGGCGAGTTCCGTCTGCTGGTGGACGTCGGAATGTCGCCGATGCAGGCGATTCTCGCCGCTACCCGGGAGGCCGCCATCGTGCTGCACCGCACGGAGGAACTGGGAAGCGTGGAGCCAGGCAAGGTCGCCGACCTGGTGGCAGTGCAGGGCGACCCGCTGGCCGACATCGACCTCCTGCAGAACATCGACTTCGTTATGAAGGATGGCGTCGTCTACAAGGAAGGCGGGCGTAGTTCGCAACGCCCGGCCACGGAGGAAGGGACTCGGTAACCGAGCCCCTCCCCAGCCTGCACCTGCATCACCGAACTCACCCTCAGACTGGATCACGAACTCGATGAGCACGAATCGACGCGACTTCCTCTGGCTCTCGGCCTTGGCGGGCGGGGGTCTCGGCATGGGCCTGACCTCGCCGTCTCCGCTGGCGGAACTGCTGAACGGATCAGCCGCCCCGCCGCGCAGGGCTTCCCGCATCCTCTTGCTCGGAGGCACGGGGTTCATCGGCCCCTGGCAGGTCGATCGCATTCTGTC
>JAGWAJ010000065.1 GCA_021296475.1 Acidobacteriota bacterium | reverse complement strand
CCGGCCGCCTTTAGGCGGTACGGAGTTTCCGCCGGCGACCGGCCCCGGGCGGACCGCGGCCGGTCGCGCGCGGTTCCCCGGGAGAGCTCCCGGCCCATGCGCCCGAACGAGAACTGCGTCGCCAGGATCACCGACAGGAACACGCCGGTCAGGATGACGATGATGGATCCCGTCCGGTTGAGGTACTCGGCCAGCACACGCGCCACGCCGTCGCCGATGAGGCCCCCGGCGCGGAACGCGCCGCCGCCGTCCCCCAGCGCGAGGCTGAGCAACGCCGCCCCGGAGCCGAGCATCAGGCCGAGCCCGACCGTCTTGGTGCCCGCCGCCGGCAGTTGCCGGCACCAGAAGTAGTGCCAGCCGACCACGATCGCGATCACGGGGAAGAGGTACGCCGCGAAGCCGACCACCTGGTAGGACAGCTCGGCGAGCAATGCTCCGACCTGACCGACGAAGTTGTGGGGCGGCGCCTGGCCGCCGGTGTTGAAGAACCAGACCGCGTCGGCAGGGTCGTAGGTCGTCAGGGCGATCAGCCAGACCAGGGCCAGCGCGAACAGCGCCACGCCCGAGAATTCGCTGACGCGGTGGGAGATCGTGGTTCCAGACACGGTCATCTCTCCATGATGACGGGTAGCACCATCGGCCGGCGCCCCGCCCGCCTGCGGAACAGCCGTTGAAGCTCGATCCGTACCCGCTCCCGGATCAGGCCCCTGTCGTGCCGCTCCGCGGCGCTCGCCGAGGCGATGACCTCGCCGACGAGCGCCGGCACCTCGTCGAGGATCGGACGCGTGCGTTCGTCGAGGACGAACCCGCGCGTCGTCAGGTCCAGCGGGCCCTCCGGCCGACCGGTGCGCCGGTCGACGACTACCACCGGCACGACGACTCCGTCCGCGGCGAGCCGCCGCCGCTCCCGGAGCACGTCGCCGTCGACGGCCCCGCTGCGCGTGCCGTCGAGGTGGATGCGTCCCGTGGCGGTCTGTCCGTCCGTCCAGCCGCCGGCCGCATCGAAGCAGATCCGGTGCCCGTTCTCACCGAGGAGGACCGTCGTGATCCCCCCCGAGACCCGTTCCGCCAGCGCCGCGTGGCGCACGAGGTAGCGGTACTCCCCATGTATCGGCACGAAGAAGCGCGGCTTGACCAGGGAGAGCATCGCGGCGAGCTCTTCGGCGCCGGCGTGACCCGAGACGTGGACCGGCCGGGTGTCCGGATCGATGACCTCGGCGCCCCGGCGCGCGACGGCGTTCATGACCCGGCCGATGGCCCGCCGATTGCCCGGGATGGCTCGCGCAGAGAAGACGACGACGTCGTTGGGGCCGAGGTCGACGTGCCGGTGCTCGGCGGCGGCAATCCGGGCCAGGGCGGACCGCGGCTCTCCCTGCGACCCGGTCACGATGCAGAGCACCGAGGCCGGGTCGGCCTGCCGGACGGCGGCCTCGGCCAGCCGCAGGTCGCCGGGGATCCGGATGCGTCCGAGGCCCCGGGCGATCTCGACGTTGTCGGTCACGCCGCGCCCGACCAGCGCGACGCGCCGCCCGACGCGCGCCGCGAGGTCGACAAGGAGCTGAATGCGGTGGAGGCTGGACGAGAAGGTCGCGACCACCAGCCGCCCCCGCGTGCCGGCGGCGATTTCCTCGAGCGCCGGCACGACGTCCGCCTCGGAGCCGGTCGTGCCCGGATACTCGGCGTTGGTGCTGTCCGAGAAGAGCGCCAGCACCCCGTTCCGGCCGAGCTCCGCCAGGCGGTGGCGGTCGGTGGGCTCGGCGTCGGGGGGTGAGGCGTCGAGCTTGAAGTCGCCCGTGTGCACGAGCGTCCCCACCGGGGTGTGGATGGCCAGCGCGAGCGAGTCGGGGATGCTGTGGGTGACCCGGATGAACTCGACGCGGAGCGGACCGACGGTCTCCGTAGCGCCCGGGGCCACCGTGACGAGCCGGCCGGCCGTGTCGATCCCGTGCGCCCGCAGCTTGGCGTCGACCAGGGCCAGCGTGAGCGGGGAGCCGAACACCGGCCCGTCGATCTCGTCCCAGACGTAGGGCAGGGCGCCGATGTGGTCCTCGTGCCCGTGGGTCAGCACGGCGGCGACCAGGCGGCGGCCGTCCGCCCGGAGCGCGGCGGGGTCGGGAACGACGATGTCGACCCCGAAGGCGTCGGAGTCGGGGAACGTCACGCCGGCATCGACGAGCAGGCGGGTGTCGCCGCAGCCGACGGCCGCCATGTTCATGCCGAACTCGCCGACGCCGCCGTACAGCACGACATCGACGACGGGTTGGCGGGGGGATCCGGAGACCATGCCGGCGCGCCTGCTCGATGCGACGCTCTTCGAGTATACCAAGGGCCGGGAGAGGCCTTGCCGCCCCTCAGTCGGGGTCGGACGCGAACGCGTCCGCGGATGCGGGCGGGACCGCGTCCCCCGGCGCCGCGGGTTCCACGGGCGGCAACGCGTCCGCCAGCGCGACGAGCTCGCTCGGTGCGAGCTCGCCGGGGCGGCGGCGGGCGTCGAGGCCGGCCCGGCGGAAGACCTCGGGGCCGGAGAGGCCGTGGCGGGAGGCGAACGGTCCGAGTGCGGTTCCGGCCTGCTTGCGCCGTTGCGTGAAGAGGGAACGCACCAGCGCCTCGAACCGCGCCGGGTCCCGTGGCGGCCGCGGCGGCGGCCGGAAGCGGAGGGCGACGACGGCCGAATGGACGGCGGGGGCGGGCCGGAAGGCGCCCGGCGGGAGCCGCAGGCGGCGCTCCGCGGTGGCCCGCAACCATACCGCGACCGCGAGCGGACCGTAGGCAGGTGAGCCCGGCTCGGCGATGACTCGTTCGGCCACCTCCTGTTGCAGCATCACCACCGCGTCCTGCAACCCGGCTCCGCGGTCGCTCGCGCGCAGCACTTGCAGGAGGATGGGCGCGGAAACGCGATAGGGGAGGTTGCCGACCACTCGGACGCGCGCTGGAAGCGCACGGTCAAGCGGTGCGAGGGACCCGTGCGGCGGTTCGAGGGACTCGGGCGGCGGTTCGAGGGACCCGTGCGGCGGTTCGAGGGACCCGTGCGGCGGTTCGAGGGACCCGTGCGGCGGTTCGAGGGACTCGGCCAACTCGACCAGGTCGCATTCGAGCACGTCGCGTGCGAGTACCTCGACGTCGGGTCCGGCGTCTCGTTGCAGGCTCGCCGCCAGGTCGCGGTCGATCTCCACGGCGAGCACCCGCGCGCCCCGATCGGCGAGCGCCCACGTCAGCGCGCCCTGCCCCGGCCCGATCTCCAGGAAGCGGTCCGCGGGTGCCGGGTCGATCGCATCGACGACCCGGCGCACCCACGCCGGCTCGAGGAAGTGCTGGCCGTAGCGCCGGCGCCGGGCACGGCCGCCCTTTCTCGCCGTCTCGCGTCTCGCGTCTCGTACCAACCGGCGCTCCGGTCCCGCGCGGCCTCCGGGCTCCCGAGCGGCGGAGGCCGTCCGGCGGGCATTTCGGATATGGTACTTGCCGGCTCGGGCCGAGCGGGCCGGGCCGGGCCGGACCGGCTGACCGCGCGGGCTTCCGCGAGACCGCCGACGCGAGAAGGGGAAGGCCGCGGCTTCGGCGATTGGTCAGGGGAGAGGAGCAACCGATGCGTCGTCCGGCGATCGCGGCGTGCCTGCTGCTGGCGTTCGCCTTCGGGGCCGCGCCGGCCGCTGACGACCGCTACTGGCCGCAGTGGCGGGGGCCTCGCGCCACCGGCGTGGCTCCGGCGGGCGATCCGCCGGCGAGCTGGAGCGAGAACGAGAACGTCCGCTGGAAGGTGGCGCTGCCCGGTGACGGCTCGGCGTCGCCGGTGGTCTGGGGCGACCGCGTCTTCGTTCTGTCCGCGGTTCCCGACGGCTCCGGCGAGGGGTCGGGCGGCGGCTTCTTCACGCGGCTGCGCCGGCGCATCATGGGGACCGTCGGCACCGGGGAGCGGCTGCGGTTCGTCGTGCTGGCGCTCGATCGGCGCGACGGCTCGGTGGTCTGGGAGCGGACCGCGGTGGCGGAGCCGCCGCACGAGGGGCGCCACGGCACCGGGAGCTGGGCGTCGGCCTCGGCGGTGACCGACGGGGAAGTCGTCTGTGCGTTCTTCGGATCGCGCGGCGTCTACTGCTACGACCTGGACGGCGAGCGGCTGTGGGGCCGTGACCTCGGAGACATGCGGATCCGCATGGGGTTCGGCGAGGGGGCCTCGCCGGCGCTGCACGGGGACTCGCTCGTCGTCGTCTGGGACCACGAGGGGCAGTCGTTCATCACGGCCCTCGACAAGCGGACCGGCGAGGAACGCTGGCGCACGGACCGCGACGAGATGACCTCCTGGTCCACGCCGCTCGTCGTCGAGGCGCCCGGCGGGAGCCAGGTGGTGACGAGCGCCACCGACGGCGTCCGCAGCTACGACGCCGCGACCGGGCGCCTGGTCTGGGAGGGCGAGGGCGTCACGATGAACGCCATCCCGACGCCGGTTGCGGCGGACGGCCGCGTCTACCTGATGAGCGGCTACCGCGGGAGCCGGCTCTACGCGGTCGACCTCTCCGCCGCCCGCGGCGACATCACCGGGACGGATGCCGTCGTCTGGTCGCTCGACCGCGACACGCCCTACGTGCCGTCGCCCGTGCTCTACGACGGGACGCTCTATTTCACGAAGAGCAACTCCGGCGTGCTGTCGGCGTACGACGCGACGACCGGCCGGCACCTGTTCGGTCCGGAGCGGCTGCCGGGCATCCGCAATCTCTACGCTTCGCCCGTCGCCGCGGCGGGGCGTCTCTACATCACGAGCCGCGACGGGGCGACCGCAGTCCTCGCGGCCGGCGACTCGCTCTCGGTCATCTCCGTGAACCACCTCGACGACGAGTTCGACGCCTCGCCGGCCGTCGCCGGCGGCGAGATCTACCTCCGCGGGCGCGCGTTCCTCTACTGCATCGCGGCCGACCCGCTATAATCCGACCGCACCGTGCGCATCATCTCCATCACGGCCGGCGCGGGCGGCATGTACTGCGGGAGCTGCATCCGCGACAACGCGCTCGCGAGCTCGCTGATGGCGATGGGCCACGACGTCGTCCTGCTGCCGCTCTACACGCCGCCGCGCACGGACGAGGAGAACGTCAGCGAGCACCGCGTCTTCTTCGGCGGCATCAGCGTCTACCTGGAGCAGTACTCGGCGCTGTTTCGCGGGACCCCGTGGATGATCGACCGGCTGTGGGAGGCGCCGTGGCTGCTGCGCGCCGTCTCGCAGCGCGGCGTGCAGACGCAGCCCGAGCTGCTCGGCGGCCTGACCGTTTCCGTGCTCGAGGGCGAGGACGGGCGGCAGCGGAAGGAGTTCGGGAAGCTGCTGCACTGGCTCGGCTCGCAGCCCCCGCCCGACGTAGTCGACATCTCGAACTCGATGCTCATCTCGCTCGCCCCGGCCCTGAAGCAGGCGTTCGACTGCCCGATCTGCTGCACGCTGCAGGGCGAGAACATCTTCCTCGACCACCTCGAGGAGCCCTACCATACGCGCGCGCTCTCGCTGATCCGCGGTCACGGGGCCTCGGTCGACCGCTTCGTCGCCGTCAGCGACTACTACGCCGGCCACATGAGCCGCTATCTGGGCATTCCCGGGGCGAAGCTCGACGTGGTGCCGCTCGGCATCACCGTCGACGGCTACGAGCCTCGCGCGGGCGAGCGGGACGGGCCGTTCACGGTCGGCTACCTCGGCCGCATAGCCCCCGAGAAGGGGCTGCACCTGCTGTGCGACGCCTACCACCGCCTGCGCGCCCGAGGCGCGCTCGAGGGCTCCCGTCTGGAGCTCGCCGGGTACCTCGGCCCGGAGCACCGCGGCTACCTCGACGGCCTGATGCGACAGGCGCGCGAGTGGGGCCTCGAGGACGAAGTGCACTACCGGGGCGTGGTCGACCGCGAGGCGAAGATCGCATTCCTGCAGGGCCTCGATGTCTTCGCCGTGCCGGCCACCTATGACGATCCGAAGGGCCTGGGGCTGGTCGAGGCGATGGCGTGCGGCGTGCCGGTGGTGGCGGCGCGGCGCGGTACCTACACGGAGCTCGTCCAGCGCACGGGCGGCGGAGTGCTGGTCGATCCGGAGGACGTCGACGCCGTGGCGGTCGAGCTCGAGGGACTGCACCGGGACGGCGCGCGGCGCGCCGAGATCGGCCGGCGCGGGGCCGCCGGCGTCCGGCAGCATTACACCGCCGGCGCGATGGCGGAGCGAGCCCTCGACGTCTACTCGCGGCTCGTCGCCCGCGACGTGGAGCGTGCGGCCGCGGCCTCTTGAGGAGGTCGCCGGCCGCTATAATCGGCGCCCCTGGACGAGTCGCGGGCCACGTAGCGGTTCCGCGCGCGTTGCCGGGACCCGTCCACCGGCGTGTCGCGAGGGCCCGATGAGCGCTACGCGGGTGTCCGGAGTCGCCGTCGCGCGCACGGCCCGGCACCGTCGTGCACGCCGGCCCCTGCTTGCGGCGTTGATGGCCGCTCCGCTGATCGCGACGCCGTTGCTGCCGGGTGCCACCACGCCCGTCCTCCGGCCGTCGACCGCCCCTGAACCCGAACCGACCTCGCCGATCCTGCGCCTGGACCCGGCGCAACGCGCTGCCATCCTGGCCCAGGCCGAGAGCCTGCCGCGCCTGCGCAGCCTGCTGGTGTCGGTCGGCGGCACGCCCGTCGAGGAGCACTACTTCAACGGCGCCACTCGCGGGAGGCAGGCCAACCTCAAGTCGGCCTCCAAGACGCTGATCGCGATCCTCGTGGGCATCGCCATCGATCGCGGCTACCTCTCCGGCGTCGAGCAGCCGATCGCCGACTTCTTCCCGGCCGAGCTCGGCGAGGCCGATCCACTCCGCAGGTCCATCACCATCGAGGATCTGCTGACCATGCGCTCGGGACTCGAGACTACGTCCAACCGCAACTACGGGCGGTGGGTGGGGAGCGGGCACTGGGTGCGCCACGCGCTGACCCGGCCGATGGTCGACCGGCCGGGCGGGCGGATGGTGTACAGCACGGGCAGCACGCACCTGCTGTCGGCCATCCTGACGCGGGCGACCGGCATGAGCACGCTCGCGTTCGGGCGGCGGTACCTCGCGCGTCCGCTGGGCATCGACCTGCCGGCGTGGGTGCGCGATCCGCAGGGAGTCTATCTCGGCGGAAACGAGATGGCCCTCACGCCGCGCGCCATGCTCGCGGTCGGCGACCTGTTCCGGCAGGGCGGCTCCATCGACGGCCTGGAGCTCGTCTCGCCGGCCTGGATCGAGGCGTCGTGGACGCCGCGCACGATGTCGCGCTACAGCCGCCGGCAGTACGGCTACGGCTGGTGGATGCGGACCCTGGCGGGCTACCGAACCTACTACGCCTGGGGTTACGGAGGCCAGTTCATCTTCGTCGTCCCGGATCTGGACAGCGTGATCGTCGCGACGTCGGCGCCCGAGCCGGGCGACGGGCGCCGGCGCCACCGGCGCGAGCTCGACACCCTGATCGACTGCCTGGTCGTGCCGGCGGTCGAACGCGCCGTGCGAACGGCCGCCGCGGCCCGAACGCCGGTTCGCGATCGCTCGGCGGGGGGGCCACGAGCGGCGGTCGCGGCACCGTAGCCGCGGGAGGCGAGCCATTCGCCGTTGACGGAAGCGTCCGGAGCGGCGAATTGGCGGTGGAGGACGAGCAGCGATGACCAAGCAGAACAGGCGAAGGACGATGGCCGGCGCCGCAGCGATTCTGCTGCTGGCCGCCGGCGCCGCCCAGCGGGGGGTGACCGGGCAGACGGCCGACCGGCCCCTCGTCGGCCGGGCGCAGTACGACGCCTGGTTCGACGAGCTGTCGAACTGGGGCCGCTGGGGACCGGAGGACGAGCTCGGCGCCCTCAACCCGATCGCCACGTTCTGACGCGGACGCCGCGCGCTTGGCGCGGGCGACCCCATTGACCGGCGGCGGCGTCCGATGACCGCCGCATGAGGACGACATGAGGACACCGATCAGCGTGACGGCGGCTCTGCTTGCGGCGTTGACGATGGCGTGCGGCGGGGCTCCGGACGAGCCGGCGGAGGAGGTGGATGCGGGCCCGGTGGGCGAGGCGGCCGGGGCGGGCCGCATTCTCCGCGTCGACCAGCGGCTCGACCGGCTGGTTCCGGTCGGGGCGACCATCGAGAAGATCGCCGAGGGCTACGTGTTCACCGAGGGGCCGGTCTGGGTCCGCGGCGAGTCGCGGCTGCTCTTCTCGGACGTCCGGGCCAACGCGATCCACCAGTGGACGGAGGCGGACGGCGCCAGCCCGTTCCTCGATCCGGTCTTCGAGGGGGACCGGGAGGGTCTGCGATCGATCTCGTCGAACGGGCTGACGCTCGACAGCGAGGGGCGGCTGGTCATCGCGGAGCACGGCAACCGGCGCATCTCGCGGGTCGAGGAGGACGGCAGCCGGACGGTGCTGGCCGACACCTACGAGGGGAGCCGGCTCAACAGTCCCAACGATCTCGTCTATGCCAGCGACGGGTCGCTCTACTTCACGGATCCGTCGTACGGCCTCGAGGGGTTGGAGGAGTCGCCGCTCCGCGAGCTCGACTTCAACGGCGTCTACCGGCTGAGCCCGGACGGCGAGCTGGAGCTGCTGGTCCGCGACCAGTCCCGGCCGAACGGCATCGCGCTCTCACACGACGAGCGGGTGCTCTACGTCGCCAACTCGGACGCGGACCAGAAGGTCTGGATGGCCTACGACCTCACCGACGAGGGCGCCGCCAACGCGCGCGTCTTCTACGACGTCAACGACCAGGACGCGCCCGGGGCGGCCGACGGCATGAAGGTCGACCTGGAAGGCAACGTATTCGCGACGGGGCCGGGCGGCGTCTGGGTGTTGGGTTGGGACGGCGTGCACCTCGGCACGATCATCCCGGACGAGAACCCGGCCAACGTCGCCTGGGGCGGTGACGGACGGACGCTCTACATGACAGCCAACACCGGGGTCTATCGCATCACGCTGGGCACCGGAGGGAGGATTCCGGGCAGCAACCCGACGGTGGTCATGGAGACCACGCACGGCGCTGTGACTATGGAGCTGTACCAGGACCAGGCGCCGATCTCCGTCGCCAACTTCCTCCAGTACGTCTACGCCGGCTTCTACGAGGACACGATCTTCCACCGCGTGATCGAGGACTTGATGATCCAGGGCGGCGGCTTCACGGACGACCTGGTCCGGAAGTTCACGCGCGAGGCGATCCGCAACGAGGCCACGAACGGGCTCAGCAACCGGCGCGGCACGGTCGCGATGGCGCGCACCGCCGGCATCGACAGCGCGACCTCGCAGTTCTTCATCAACACGCGGGACAACGCGCGGCGCGGCCTCGACAACCGCGGCGCCTCCCCGCAGGAGTACGGCTACGCCGTCTTCGGCGAGGTCGTCGAGGGAATGGACATCGTCGACGCCATCGCGCGCGTACAGACGCGCCGGCAGGGCGCCCACGAGGCGGTGCCGACGACGCCGGTCCTCATCCAGTCGATGACGGTGCAGTAGGACCCGGACGGCTGCACGAGACGCCGGGCAGAGTCCGAGCCGGTCTCCGGCATCGCGCCAGAACAGCCGTCGGCAGGGCGAGCGGCTGGACTTCGGCTGGGCCATCGACGTGCTGTGGCGCCCCCGGGTCGGCACGGCTCCCGCCACCGGCGTTCCCGCGGGAACGACCGGGCCGTGACCGTCGGCGGCGAGGGCCACCGCGCCAGTGGCGGGAGCCACATGCGATGGGGTTCTTCGATAGCGAGCACAACGTCGACGCGTACGTGCGGATGGCGGAGGGCTACGACGGTCGGGAGTTGGTCGCCGTCCTCGAACGGCACCTCCCGTCCGGTTCGACCGTCCTGGAGATCGGCATGGGGCCCGGCAAGGACCTCCGCTGGTTGGGGCGCCGCTTCCGCCCGACCGGATCGGACAGGTCGTCCATCTTCGTCGATCGCGTGCGGGCCGCGGACGCGAGTGCCGACGTGCTGTCGCTCGATGCGATCACGCTCGAGACCGACCGGCGCTTCGACGCCATGTACTCGAACAAGGTCCTCCACCACCTGACGCCGGACGAGCTGGCGCGGTCGCTGCGGGCGCAGCACCGGTTACTGACTCCGAACGGGCTCGCCCTGCACGGCCTCTGGCACGGGCATCGGTTGGAGGTGCATCAGGGCGAGCGCTGCCAGTACTACACGGCACAGACGTTCGCCTGTTCGAGGTCGTCGAGAGCGGGATGTACGCGGAGATGGCCGAGAACGATTCCCTGTACGTCGTCCTGCGACGATCGCTGCCGTCTGGCCGGGCCGTTCCGTAGGCTCTCGTCGTCAGGGGAGGTGCGGTGGGTATCCGGCGCGGCGCCTGCGTTCCGGATCATGGCGCCCTCCGGGCAGCGGGCTTCGGACCCCGGCAACCGTTGCCGAACGGACGCGCCTGCGGCGCGCGCGTCGCCGTCGCGGGTCAGAATTCGATGTCGCCGGGGCGGCAGTCTTGCGTGTCGCTTGACGCCGGCAGGAGGTTGCGGCTGCCTGTCGCGGTGCGCCACGCGTCTGCTCTGCCCTTGACCTCCCGATAGATCAGCTCGGGCGGGCCGCCGCGCCGGCATGCCGCCTCCGCGTACGCCGCGACGTCCTCCATCGGCGCCCGGGTCTCCCGCTGACCCAGCAACCCGAGGCGTCCCCATGCGGCCGGGACCTCGTCCCGGTCGATCGTTCGTGTGCGCCTGGTTCCGGCGGCGGTTCGCGTGGTCATCCGCAGGCGGTTGCCGCTCCGCTCGATGACCAGCTCGTCGTACAGGGCGTACAGCAGCCGCTCGCTGGCCCGCGAACCCAGCGTCCCGAGCTGCTCCTGCTCGCCGGCCGGGATTCCACGGAGTCTGCCCCGTGCCTGCCTTTCGATGGTTCGCTCCGTGGCGAACCAGTGCAGGGCTATCTGCTCGGTGGTGCGGCGCGCGTGGGCGTTGGCGGCGACCTCCAGGGCCTCCGGATCGAGCTCCGCGGCCCTTGCCACGTCGTACACGTCGCGGGGCAGCCCATCCAGCCCCCGGCTCAGCTTGCCCCACAGGACCTGTTCCGTCGACAGCGTGGTCTCCTCGTCTCCTTCGACGCGCTCCCGCCGCTCCCGGCCCGGCGGCTCGACGCGGTGGGCCCACAGGTCGATTCCCTGCTCGCCGAACGCAATCCGGTACACGATTCCATGGCGCTCTGGATTGCCCCCGAGCCGTTCCATCCGCTTCCGGAAACCGCACGTCCGCCGGTCGTCCAGCCGGTCGAGGCGTGCGCTCGGGGGTAACGCCAGGTCGATGTCGTCGCTCGCGCGATGGTGCTTCCACCGCGCCGCCAGGATCGTGCCGCCGCCGATTGCGTACTCGGAGATGCCGATCTCGTCGAGGCTCGTCCGGATGGCGTCCCGCGTTCGCAACCACAGGCCGCGCGCCGGCTCGGGCAGCCGAAGCTCGGCCCCGGCACTCACCGCCCGGTAGCCTCCGGATTCTCCACCCACCGGTTCAGCTTCCACGTCCAGCGGCCCCGGGTCACTCCCGCCCGGTGGAGCGCGGCCGCCAGCTCGCGCAGCGTGTACACCTTCTCGGCCCAGGCCGACACGATCTCGTCGGGCGTGGTCTCCATGATCCAGGCTTCCAGGATGTCCCGTTCGCGGTCGGTCGGTGCGCCGGCGCGCACGGCGACGTAGAACTCCTGTGCTGTCGGAGGCCGCTTCCATCCTGCGCAACTGCTGGTGAACCGGGCGGCGATCACGCGGGATCGCTCTCGCACGTGCCGGCGATCGAGCGTCGGATGGACGCGCTGCGCGCGGTCTTCGGTCAGGTGCCAGTCGCCGAAAGCCCCGGGCAGGGCGAGCGGCTCGTGCGGTCGCGTGCCTGCCTCGAGCCGCCGGCGAGCGCCGGCGGCCCACGCCGCCATCCGCTCTCTCGCTCCGAGGTCCATCTACGGGCTGGCGGGCAGTCTCGGGGCCAGGTGCTCGGCGATGCGGCGGGCGAGGCGGCGGGAGAGCCGTGCCCGCTCCACCGCCGGGACGCTGCGGGCGCACAGCCGGTCGAGGT
>JAGWAJ010000135.1:2050-2616 GCA_021296475.1 Acidobacteriota bacterium | reverse complement strand
GGGACGCCCAGCGGCGGAGCTTCGCGCGGCATGTGGAGCTCGCCGCCGAACTGGACCTGCCCGTCGTGGTCCACTCGCGCGAGGCCGAGGCCGACACGGCCGCGGTGGTCCGCGAGGCCGCGGGGCAGGTGACGGGCGTGCTGCACTGCTTCACCGGGTCGCTCGAGCTGCTGGCCGAGGCGATTGCGGCGGGATGGTTCGTCTCGTTCACCGGGATCGCCACCTTCAGGAATTTCGATGCCGGTCTGGTGCGCCAGACCCCGGGCGACCGCTACATGATCGAGACCGATGCGCCGTACCTCGCGCCCGTGCCGAAACGCGGACGCCGCAACGAGCCCGCCTTCGTCCCGCATGTGGCCGCGGCCCTGGCCCGGCTCCGCGGGGAGGCGCCGGAGCGGGTGGCCGAGGACACCTGGGCCAACACGGCTTCGTTCTTCCGTCTCCCGGACGCGGCGTCGTGAAGCGGATCCGGATCCTGCCGGACCACGTGGCGAACCAGATCGCCGCGGGCGAGGTCGTCGAGCGCCCGGCCTCGGTGGTGAAGGAACTGGTCGAGAATGCGCTGG
>JAGWAJ010000135.1:0-1813 GCA_021296475.1 Acidobacteriota bacterium | reverse complement strand
ACGGGCACCCGGCTGCGGGCGCTTGCCGGCAGGATCCAGGGGATCGACGACGCGCCTCGCCGGCCGGGGACGACGGTGGACGTGCGCAACCTCTTTCTGAACACGCCCGTGCGCGCCCGCTTCCTGCGCAGCGCGCGAGTGGAGACGCGGGCGGTCTCCGAGGTGCTGCACGCGCTCGCCCTCGCCGACCTGGGGACGCGCTTCGTATTCGAGGTGAACGGGGCGATCGTCTTCGACCTGCCCGCGGACCGCTCTCTCGCGGCGCGGATCGGCGCGATCTGGAAGGACGCGGGTGAAGCGGGGCTCATCACGCTCTCCGCGCAGCGCGACGGTCTGCAACTCTCCGGCGTGGTGCAGCGGCCCGACCTGGCGCGGCCCGGATTCCGCCGCGCCGGGCTCTACATCAACGGGCGGCCGTTCCGCGACGGCGCGGTCATGCGCGCGGCGGACCGGGGATACCGCACCACCGTGTCGCAGGACAAGCGGCCCTGGGTCTTCCTTTTCGTGACCGTCCCGGGCGGCGAGGTCGACGTGAACGTGCACCCGGGGAAGGCCGAGGTCCGCTTCCGCGACCGCAACCGGATCGAGCAGTTCGTGGAGGCCTCCGTGCGCAAGGCGCTAGAAGGGGTCGAGTCGGCGGCGACACTGGGAAGACCGCGCGCCGTTCAGGTCGTGCGCGAAGGAACGGGCCGGGGGCCGCGCGACGTTACAGGCGATGTTGGGGGCGAGGTTGAAGGCGACATCCCGCAGATGCACCTCTTCCGGGGCGGGGCTTCGGAGGAGGGCGACCAGGCGGCGCCCGAAGAGGGGCACGCCCGACGGGCCCCGCGTCCCGAGCTGCTCCAGATCCACAACAGCTTCATCCTCGCGGAGACCCGGGACGGCGTGATCATCGTCGACCAGCATGCAGCGCACGAACGGGTGCTCTACGAACGCATCGTGGCGGGTTTCGAACGGGGGGGCGCGGAGGGACAGCGGCTGCTCTTCCCGATCGCGATTCGCCTGACGAAGCCGGAAGTGGAGATGATCGAGTCGATTCTCGAGCCGTTGGCGGGTCTCGGCTTCGAAGTCTCGCCCTTCGGGACCGACGCGATCCTCGTGCAGGCGGTGCCCAGTCCTCACCGGTACTTCGATGCGGAGCGGTGCGTGCGCGAGATGCTGCACGAACTCACCCACGGTTCCGACCTCATGAACTCCGCGCGCAACCAGAACGAGCGCGTGGCCATGAGCTTCGCGTGCAAGGCGGCGATCAAGGCGGGGCACGACCTCTCGCACGACGAGATGCAGGAACTCTTCGACCAGCTCTTCGCGACCGAGTTGCCGTACCACGACATCCACGGCCGCCCGACGATCGTGCGCCTCGGCCTGAGCGAACTCAGGCGGAAGTTCGGCCGGACATGACGTCGGCGAATGGGTCGAGGGCCGGCGGACCCCGTTTTCTCGCCATCGTGGGGCCCACGGGGGCCGGGAAGACCGCGCTCTCCCTCCGCGTTGCGCGGAAGCTCGGCGGCGAGATCATCTCGCTGGATTCGCGTCAGATCTATCGCGGCATGGATATCGGCACGGCCAAGGTCAGCCCCGCCGAACGCGCGCTGGTCCCTCATCACGGCCTCGACCTGCGCAACCCGGACCAGCGCTACAGCGCGGGGGAGTTCGGCCGTGACGCCCGCCGCTGGATCGACGCGATAGAGCGGCGGGGCCGCGTGCCGGTGCTGGCGGGAGGCACCGGGTTCTTCCTCCGGGTGCTCACCGAACCCATCTTCCGGGAACCGCCCATGGACCCGGTCGAGAGACGCGCACTGGAAGACCTGCT
>JAGWAJ010000134.1:2437-2755 GCA_021296475.1 Acidobacteriota bacterium | reverse complement strand
GCTCGTGGTCGAACTCCTCCAGCCCTTCGAACATCTGCGTCCTGTCCATTTCCGTCTCCTCCTCCATCGCCGCCAGGGCTCCGTCGACCCCGCGGATGATCTTGTCGGTCCTCTCCTGCCGCTCCCTCAGCAGCTCCCGCTGCGCAACCAGCGCGCTGCGCCGGTCAAACGCCGGGGCGTCGAGCATCTGGCTGATCGCCTCCAGGCTGAAACGCAGGTCGCGCAGCAACCGGATCTGACGCAGCCGCTCCAGGTCGCCGTAGTCGTACAGCCGGTAGCCCTGCTCTGAGCGCCCCGATGGCACGAGCAGACCGATCC
>JAGWAJ010000134.1:1868-2380 GCA_021296475.1 Acidobacteriota bacterium | reverse complement strand
CCGGGATGAACGGTTTGGTTTCCATGCAGGGCAAGGTACACCCTAACGTTACGTCAGGGTCAAGGCTCAAGGTTACCGAGCCGGTGTCATCCCCCCGGCAGGTACCTCGCCGGAATCGGATGATCCGGCCCCTCGCCGAGCCAGAAGATCGACACGACCCACCAGCGCGAACCGTCGTGCATCAGCTGAATCGAGTTGATGCCGCGCGCGGACGGCTCCGGATCGCTCGCCATCCTCCGCGACTCGTAGGTGCTGAAGGCGTGCGCGATCCGGCCGTATTCCTCGGTCACGCGGTGGATCTCGACCTCGTGGAAGCCGTTGGCCTCGAGCGATTCACCAATGCCGCCCGCGTACTCGTCGGGCGTGATCACCCTGCGCCGGTACGCCGACTCGCCGGGAGGCCGCCCCACCGGGCTCAGGGTCGCGCCGGGCACGAACAGCGACAGGAAGCGGTCCCAGTCCCGCGCCACGCCCGCATCTCCCGAGATGACGTCGTAGAGAGCGGTGATGAT
>JAGWAJ010000134.1:0-1833 GCA_021296475.1 Acidobacteriota bacterium | reverse complement strand
GAGGGCGACGGCATCGCCGCGGCGGCGGTGGCGGCCGCAAGGACGGCGGCGGTGATCGCCACGGCGCGGAGGGAGGTTCGCGTGGACGGGCGCGGGGAGGTATCCGGTTTCATGGGTCGAGCCCTTTCGGTGCGCGGGGTCACGTACGACAACGGTGCCGACACAAGAGCCCGCGCCGGGCGGCGGGTCAAGTTGCGCGGTTCGCCCGCTGCGCGCACGATGCGTTCCATGAAGTCCTTCTTTCCGATGGTGCGCCGGGAGGGCGCCACGCTCGTCTTCCTGATCGCCTTCGCCGGCTTCGCGTTCATCCCCGTCTGGCGCGACCTCGAGATCGGCGGGATGGCCGTGTTCGGCTGGTTGATCGCGGCGCTCATGCTGGTCTCGCCAGCGGTCACGCTCGTGGCGTTCCTCCGGCGCCGCGGCGACTCGCGCTGATGCTGCTCGAGCGCATCCTCGTCGGGGTCTACCTGGCCGCGTGCATCGGGATCGGTATCTGGGCGTCCAGGAAGGTCCTGACCTCCCGTAGCGAGTACTGGGTCGCGGGCAGGCGCATCGGCACGGTCGTCAATTCGATGGCGATCATGGCGGCGCTGGCGAGCGGCGGCTCGATCATCGGCGTCATGGGCCTGGCGTACGCGCAGGGCATCCCCGCGACGCTGGCGCTCTTCGGCGGGTCGGTGGTCGGCTTCTCCCTCGCGTCCATCCTTGTCGCCAGGCCGCTCCGGAACTTCGGCAAGTTCACGATCACCGACTTTCTGAGCTTTCGGTACCCGCACGCGGTGGTCCGCTACCTTGTGCCGATCCTGATCGTCATCGCCTTCACCATCTACATCGTCGCGCAGCTCAAGGCGGCCGGCATCGCCGCCGAGGCGCTGCTCGGAATCCCGTACAACACCGCCCTGGCGATCGCGACCGTGGTGTTCATCATCTACGTCTCGTTCGGGGGCATGGTCGCGATCACCTGGACCGACGTGATCCAGGGCTTCCTCATGGTACTGGTCGTCGTGGGCACGGCCGCGGTGCTCATCTGGCGGGTGGGATCGCCCTTCGAGATCATGAGCCAGGCCACGGCCGTGGCGCCCGAACTCGGACAGGTCGCGCACCGGCCCGTGTCCAGCTACCTCGGCTATTTCGTGATCTGGGCCACGGCCATCCCGGTCATCCCCCACATCGTCATGCGGGTCTTCACCGCGCGCGACGCCGACAGCGCGCGCATGTCGCTGAACCTCTCGATGCTCGTGTACAGCGTGATGATCCTCGCGGCGGTGCTCGCGATCGTGCCGGTCGGCCGGATCGACTTTCCGGCGCTGCAGGACGCGGACGAACTCTTCCTGCGCGTGATGGAGACGCAGTTTTCCCCGCTGATACGCGGCATTGCCGTCGCCGCCGTGCTCGCCGCCGTCATGTCCACCACCGATGCGCTTCTTCTCGCCTGCAGCTCCGCGATCGCGCACGACATCCTGGGCGGCGCCATGCAGGGCCGGGCCAGCGAGCGCACGCTCAGCCTCGTGCGCATCGTCACGACCTGGGTGATCGGGATCGCGGCCCTCCTGTGGGCGTTCTCCCCGCCCGAGCTGATCACCCAGTTCTACACGGCGGGGGTCGGCGTGCTCAGCTCCAGCCTGTTCGTCCCCACCGTCGCCGGGCTCTGGTGGAAGCGGGCCAACCTGGCGGGCGGCGTCGGGGCGGTCGTGTCGGGCGCGGCCGTGTACATGGTGGTGCAGCTGGGCATTGTCGACATCGGCGTGGCGCCGGTGGTCGTCGCGCTTGCCGCCAGCGCCGCGGCCATGGTCCTGGGCGGGCTGTTGGGTCCGCGGGAATCCAGCGAGATGG
>JAGWAJ010000064.1:28940-33537 GCA_021296475.1 Acidobacteriota bacterium | reverse complement strand
TGGTGGAAGATGCGGCGGCGGACGGTCAGGAACTGGACGCGGGAGGCGCGGACGTGCACCACGACCTTCCCGCGGGAACGCGGCGGATGCCCACCGAAGCGCCCCGGCGGGCGGCCACTCTGTCCAACGATGACGGGAAAGGCGGTGCGGTCGCGGAGTGCGAGCACGCGGCGACAGCATCGGCCGGCTGCTCCGACGGCCGGCACGTTCCCGCGGGAACGCGGCGGCCGGTGCTCCGGGCGGCGGCAGGCTGCCCGGGACCGCATGCGGCGCAGGGGCAGGCAGCGCTGGCCGAGGATGGCGGCATCCGTGTCGGGCAGGAGACCGCGCGCCGCATCGCCTGCGACTCGGCCACCGTCACGATGCGGCACGGCGCGGACGGCGGCGTGCTCGACGTCGGCCGCAGGACTCGGACCGTCTCCCCCGCGCTGCGGCGGGCACTCGCCGCGCGCGACGGACAGTGCCGGTTCCCGGGCTGCGCGGCACGGCGCTGCGATGCGCATCACATAGAGCACTGGGCCGACGGCGGGGAGACGGCTCTCTCGAACCTCGTGCTGCTGTGCCGGCGCCACCACCGGGCGGTGCACGAGGAGGGCTTCCGCCTGCAGGTGGACGCCGGCGGGGCGCTGACGTTCCTGCGGCCGGACGGGCGGCCGCTGCCGGAGGCGCCGGCTGCGCCGGCCTGGGACGGGCCGGCGCTGGCGCCGGTGGACGGGCGCCTGGCGGCGGCGGGGATCGGCATCGACGCGGACACGGCGCCGCGGTGGCAGGGCGAGCGGCTGGACCTCGGCTGGGCCATCAGCGTGCTGTGGCGCCCCCGGGCCGGCGCAGACCCCGCACCCGGCGTTCCCGCGGGAACGTCCGGACCGTGACCGCGAGCGGCGAGGGGCGCTACGATGGTGGAACGGCTTCGATCGCGCTCGTCCGACCAGCAGCAGCCAGAGGATCAGGAGACGTGTTGGCGCGGGTCTTGCGTAGGGTCTCTTCCAGGTCGCCTTACGGTTGCAGTGACCGCCCGCGACCACCACTGGTTGCACGTGGCGTTGGCGCAGGTCTTGCGTACGCGGCCGGCGGGAGGGCTCATGGCTGCAGAGCTTCACGAGGACGATTGGGAGAGAGTCCGAGCGGCGCTTGCAGACCCCGACTGGGACTTCAGGACCGTCGATCGCGTTCGGTGCCCTCCTGGTTCTGATGTACGAGGGCTCCGGCGTAGCCTTGAATCCGCCCCTGGCGGTCAACATCGGGGCATCGGCGCCGCTGGCGCTCTCGGCCGTTACAGGCCAGTTGCCGTCACCCGCGCGCGTCGACTGACGAGCCGTACGCCAGCGAGCGGCGAGGACCGTGACCACGAGCGGCGACGTCAGGGCGCGAGCAGCCGGCTGCTATACTCGACCGCAGATGGGCGACAGCGCGTTCGCCGTCACGACGGCGCCGCTCGAGCCGGGGCGGCTGGCGGCCATCGTGACTGCCGCGTTCGACGGAAGCGGGCCGGGCGCCGGGGCGGTGGCGTCGTTCATCGGCACGGTGCGGGACCGGAACCAGGGGCGGCGGGTGGACCGGCTGGAGTACGAAGCCTACGAGCCGCTGGCCGTGAAGGCGTTCGAGCGGATCGCGGCCGAGGCCGGGGACCGCTGGCCGGAGGCGCGGCTGGCCATCCACCACCGGCTGGGGCGGCTCGGAATCGGAGAGGCTAGCGTGGCCATCGCGGCCGCGTCGCCCCACCGCGCCGAGGCTTTCGCCGCCTGCCGCTACGCCATCGAGCGCATCAAGCAGATCGCCCCCATCTGGAAGCACGAGTTCTTCGAGGGCGGCGACGTCTGGATCGAGGGCGCGACCGCCGACCCCGACGACGCCGAGGCGCGCGCGACCGCCGCCCGACGCGCATGCGCGTGACCGTCCGCCTGTTCGCTCGACTGCGGGAGATTGCCGGCGCCGAGACCCTGGTGCGCGAGTTGCCGCCGGGCACGACGGCCGGCGGGCTGTGGGAGGACCTGGCCCGGGACTTTCCGGACCTCGTCGCCTACCGCGACGCCGTGTCGACCGCGGTCAACGAAGAGTACGCGCGCAGGGACGCGGCGCTTGCCGAAGGGGACGAGATAGCGTTTCTGCCGCCCGTGTCCGGAGGCTGAAGTCCGGCGGCTGACGGCCGCGGCCGCGCGGCCTGCCGGCCCGACGCCGCGGGCCCGGCCCCGGCCCGACATTTCCACCGAGCCCGGACCCGATGTTCGACAAGCTGCAGGCGATCGAGGAGCGCTACGACCGGCTGATGACGCTCATCGCCGCGCCCGAGGTGCAGGCGGACCAGAACGAGTACCGCACCCACACCCGCGCGCTGGCCGAGCTGCAGCCCCTGGTCGACCGCTTCCGCGAGTACCGGGCGGTGGTGGCCGAGGCGGCGCAGGCGGCGGAGCTCCTCGAGGGCGACGACGCCGACCTGCGCGAGCTCGCCGCCGCGGAGGTGGAGGAGCTGAACGGCCGCCGCAAGGAGCTGGAGGCGGCCATCCGGGTCCTGCTGCTGCCGCGCGACCCGAACGACGAGAAGAACGTCGTGCTGGAGATCCGGGCCGGCACCGGGGGCGACGAGGCGGGCCTCTTCGCCGGCGACCTGTTCCGGATGTACAAGCGCTTCGCCGAGGGCGAGGGCTGGCGGGTGGAGCTGCTGTCGCTTCACGAGACGGGGGTGGGCGCGATCAAGGAGGTCGTCGCGCTCATCGAGGGGCGCCGCGTCTACAGCCGGCTGAAGTACGAGAGCGGCGTCCACCGCGTGCAGCGGGTGCCGGCCACGGAGGCGAGCGGCCGCATCCACACGTCGACGGCGACGGTGGCGGTGCTGCCGGAGGCGGAGGAGGTCGACATCCGCATCGAGCCGAAGGAGCTGCGCATCGACACCTTCTGCTCGAGCGGGCCGGGCGGCCAGAGCGTCAACACGACCTACTCCGCGGTCCGCATCACGCATCTGCCGACCGGCCTCGTCGTCTCGCAGCAGGACGAGAAGTCGCAGATCAAGAACAAGGCGAAGGCGATGAAGGTGCTCCGCTCGCGGCTCTACGACCTCGAGCGGCAGCGGCAGCAGAGCGAGATTGCCGAGGACCGCCGCGGGCAGGTGGGCACGGGCGAGCGCTCCGAGAAGATCCGCACCTACAACTTCCCCCAGAACCGGCTGACCGACCATCGCATCGGGTTCACGACCCACAAGCTGCCGGCGATCCTCGACGGAGCCCTCGGCGAGATCGTCGAGACGCTGTCCACGCACTACCAGTCGGAGAAGCTGAAGGCGGCCGAGGCCGAGACGCCCGCATGACCGTCCTCGACGAGGTGCGGGCCGCACACCGGCGCCTGGTCACGGCCGGTGTGCGCCAGGACGACGCCGCGAGCGACGCGGAGGTGCTGGCGCGCCATGCGCTCGGCTGGGACCGGGCCACCTACCTCACGCGCCGCCGGGAGCCGCCGCCGGACCGCTTCGCGGCCGACTACCGCGGGCTGGTGGGACGGCGGGCGCGCCGCGAGCCGGTTTCCGCGATCACGGGGCGGCGCGAGTTCTGGGGCCTGACGTTCGAGGTGGGGCCCGCGGTGCTGACGCCCCGGCCGGAGAGCGAGCTGATCGTCGAGTGGTCGCTGCGCCTCGTCGGGGCGCGGCGCGGGGCGGGGCTGCGGGTGGTCGACGTCGGGACCGGGTCGGGATGCCTGGCCGTGGCGCTGGCGCGCGAGCTGCCCGCGGCGCGCGTCGTCGCCAGCGACGTCTCCGCCGACGCCGTCGCGGTGGCCCGGCGCAACGCGCGCACCAACGGCGTGGCGGAGCGGATCCGGTGGGTGGTGATGTCGCTCCTCGACGGGTTCCGCGATGCCGCGCCCCCGGCGGGGCGGGGCGCGGACCTCATCGTCGCCAACCTGCCGTACGTGCCCTCCGCGGCGACGCGGGTCCTCAGCCCGGAGGTCCGGGACCACGAGCCGTGGGTGGCGCTCGACGGCGGGCGCGACGGGCTCGATCCGCTGCGCGCACTGCTGGCGGCCGCGCCCGGGCACCTGGCCGCGGGGGGGCACCTGGTGGTCGAGTTCGGTGCGGGCCAAGAGGACACGGTGCGATCGCTGGTGGGGTCCGCCCCGCGGTTGACCCTGCTCGACGTCGCGGGCGACCTCGCCGGCATCCCCCGCGTGGCCGCCATCCGCAGGCGGTGACCGGGAGCCGGCCGGAGCGGACCGGGAGCTGAGATGGAAGACTGCCTGTTCTGCCGCATCGCGAGCGGCGCGATCCCCGCCCGCAAGGCCTACGAGGACGATGCCCTCGTGGCCTTCCACGACCTCAACCCGCAGGCACCGGCCCACGTCCTGATCGTCCCGCGCAAGCACATCGCGACGCTCAACGACCTGGCGCCGGACGACGAGGCGACGGTCGGGGCGATGGTGCGGCGAGCGGCGGCGATCGCGCGCGAGCTCGGCCACGCCGAGGCGGGCTACCGGACGGTCTTCAACTGCAACGCGGCGGCCGGCCAGAGCGTGTTCCACATCCACCTGCACCTGCTGGCGGGGCGCGACCTGGCCTGGCCGCCGGGGTAGGGGCTCGAGCCGGCAGCCGTTCCGGCAGCCCCCGGAGCGCGGC
>JAGWAJ010000064.1:21009-28846 GCA_021296475.1 Acidobacteriota bacterium | reverse complement strand
CACGTCGCGCCGCACGCCGTCCACGTCGCGCCGCACGCCGTCCACGTCGCGCCGCACGCTCTCGACCATCCGCCACACGCCGACCAGGATGCCGACGCCCGTCAGCAGCGTGGCGCTCACGTCGGGGCTCATCCACCCGTCCTATCGGGATCCGCCTCGCTGGCGAGCCGCGGCAGCACGGCGGGGAGCTCCGTCAAGGTGCGAACGACCGGCACGCCGGCGCCGGGCGTCGCCGGGGACTCCCCCGTGCGGGCGATGAGCACGGCGCCCATGCCGACCTGCCGCGCGCCGTCGATGTCGTGCGGGACGCTGTCGCCCACCATCACGCCGTCGCCGGCCGCGACGCCGACCTCGGCGAGCGCGGCGCGGAAGATGCTGGGGTCGGGCTTCAGACGGCCGTGCTCGTACGACGACACCGCGGCGGTGACGAACGGGTCGAGCGCGAAGTGGCGCTGGAAGGTCGCCAGGCAGCGGTGGGTGTTCGAGATGAGGCCGATGCGGTAGCCGGCGCGGTGCAGGGCGCCGAGGGTGGCGAGGACGTCGTCGTAGAGCGCGAAGTGGTGGGGGTGGCCCCACTCGTCGTAGATCTCGCGCGCGCAGCTCTCGAGCCGCGCCTCGGGGCCGGCGGCGCCCATGCCCCGCAGGACGCGCGCCGCGTAGCGGATGAACGGGTCGGGGCGGTAGACGGTGTTGCGGGCGAAGTCGAGCTCCGCCGTAGCGTCCGACACCGCCGCCGCGAAGCGCCGCGGGTCGGCGCGCAGGCCGTGGCGCGCCGCGAACGCTCGGTAGCCGTCGCCCCCGAAGGTGGGGCCGGGGTGAATGAGGGTGTAGTCGACGTCGAAGAAGACCGCCTTCATCACCCGGCGCCCTCGGCGCCGGCGGCGGCCTCCCCGGCACCGTCCGCGGCCTCGGCACCGGCACCGTCCGGGGCCCCGGCATCGTTCAGGGGCCCGGCGAGGGCCACGGCGGCTCGCTCGGGGACGAGCAGGGCGCGGGCGGCGGCGTTGACGTCGTCGCGCGTCACCGCGCCGAGCAGGCCCGGCAGCCGCCGGTCGTAGTCGAGCCCGAGCCCGAAGCGCTCGGCGTTCTGCAGGAACGCCGCCGTGCCCGCGTTGGTCTCCAGGGTCCGCGGGAGCGAGCCGACGAGGTAGCGGCGGGAATCCTCGAGCTCGGCCTCGGTGACCCCCTCGGCGCCCATTCCGGCGACGACCTCGTCGATCGACGCCAGCGCCCGGTCGACGTTGGCCGCGGCCACGCCGGCGCGGACGACGAGCGGGCCGGGGATGCGGTCGGCCTCGAAGCCGCAGAAGGCGTAGTAGGCCATGCCCTGCCGCTCGCGGACGCTGCGGCCCACACGCCCCCCCATGCCGTACTGGCCGAGGACGTTGGCCAGCAGGACGTGGGCGTGGTACGCCGGATCGGTGCGGGCGACGGCGGCGAAGCCGTAGGCGAGGTCGACCTGCGCCTTGCCGGGCATCGGGACGACCTCGCGCCGGCGGCCGGCCGCGGCGGGAGGCGGGGCGAGTTCCGGCGCGGAGGCCGCCGCGGCCCGCCAGCCGTCGAAGGCGGCGGCCACCGCATCGGCCGCGGCTCCGGCCGCGACGTCCCCGACGACGACGACGGAGAGCGCGGCGGGTGCCACGCGGGCCCGGTGGAAGTCGAGCAGGGCGCGGCGATCGATCGCCTCGACCGACGCCGCGGTCCCCTTCGCGCGCCGGCCGTAGGGGTGGTCGTCGCCGTAGAGCAGCCGGTGGAGGCGCTCGACGGCGCGCGCGGCGGGGCTGTCGTCGTCCTGCCGGATGGCGGTCAGGATCTGCCGGCGCCGCGTCTCGACCTCCGCCTCCGGGCAGAGCGGCTCGCGAACGACGTCGGCGAGCAGCTCGACCATGGCCGCGAAGTCCTCCGTGAGGCAGGTGCAGCCGAGCGAGAGCGTGTGCCGCGTGGCGTGGACGGCCAGCGTGACGCCGCCGCCGTCGCAGGTCTCGGCGATCTCCTCGGCCGTGCGGCGCGGCGTGCCGCGGTCGAGGACGCGCGCGAGGAAGTGGGCCACCCCGGGGGCGCCGGCCGGGTCGCAGATGCTGCCGGCGTCGAGCGACAGGCTCAGCGACACCGCGGGCGTCGTGTGCGCCTCCTTGACGACGACCGTCGCCCCGTTGGCGAGGGTGCGCCGCACCGGCGCCGGCCGGGCGGGCTCGGCGGTCATGCGGGAAGGAACCAGCCGACGGTGCGGTTGGCCGCGGCGAGGTGGGCGGCGGCGACCCGCGTGACGTCGCCGGCGGTGACCGCCTCGATGCGGGCCGGCATGTCGAACCAGGTGTCGAGCTCGGAGACGGTCGAGAAGAAGCCGAGCTGGTGCGCGATGTTGGTGACGCTGTCGCCCTCGAACACCATCCGGGCCCGGAGCTGCCGCTTGGCGCGCGCGACCTCGTCGGGCGCGATGCCCTTGTCGCGCGCCGCGTCGAGGGCCGCGAGCGTCGCCGCCTCCACCTCGTCCGCGGCAACGCCCGCCGCCGCGGTGATCGAGACCGTGAAGAGAAACGGCTGCGCGGTGGGGGCGTACATCCCGCCCACCGCCGAGGCGAGCTGCCGCTCCACCAGCGCCCGGTAGAGCCGCGAGCGGCGCTGGGGCGGCGTGCCGCGGAAGCTCGACCAGAGACTGAGCCCCTTGGCGCCGGTCAGCGCGGCGTCGAGGACGAGCAGCGGGGCGAAGTCGTCGTGGTCGACGGCCGGCGCGTGGTAGCCCACCTTGAGGTAGGCGGTGGTCCCCGGCTTGCGGATCGTCACCCGGCGCTCGCCGAGCTGCGGCGGCTCGGTGGCCCGCAGGCGCGCGGGCGTCTCGCCCGCCGGAATGGCCCCGAAGGCCGCCTCGGCCCGGCCCAGCGCGTCGCCGGCGTCGACGTCGCCCACGATGACGAGCGTGGCGTTGTTCGGGACGTAGTAGCGGCGGTAGAAGCCGTAGAGGTCGTCGCGCGACATCGCCTGGAGGTCCCCCAGCCAGCCGATCGTCGGGTGGCGATAGGGATGCGCCTTGAACGCGGTGGCCGTCAGCTCGATGTCGAGGAGCGTGTCGGGGTCGTTCTCGCCGCCCTGGAGCTCCGAGATGATGACGGTCCGCTCGGAGTCGCAGTCCGCCGGCTCGTAGAGGCAGTGGTGCATCCGCTCGGACTCGACGAAGAGCATCTGGTCGAGCGCGTCGCGGGTGGCGGTCTGCACGTAGGTGGTCTGGTCGATCCAGGTGTAGCCGTTCCAGAACCCGCCGAAGCGCTCGATGGAGTTCTTGATCTCGTCCCGCGAGATGCGCTTCGTGCCCTTGAAGTTCATGTGCTCGACCCAGTGCGACGCACCGGTCAGGCCGGGGCCTTCGTCCTTCGACCCGACGCGGTACCAGCACCAGGTCGACACGAGCGGCGCCGTCCGCACCTCCTGCACGACGACGCGCAGGCCGTTGGCGAGCGTCTCCGACCGCACCCCGGCTCCCAGGGGCTTGTCCATCGGTATGATTATATGCTTGAGGTGGCAGACGCCCCCTCGCGGCAAGCGGCTCGCCGGCCGGAGTCGCTCCGCGTGCGGCCGTCCCGTCCCGACACCATGCCCGACTGGAAGGAAACGCTCAATCTGCCCCGGACCGGCTTCCGGATGAAGGCCAGCCTGCCGGCGACCGAGCCGCGGGCGATCGCCGGCTGGGAGGAGGCCGACCTCTACGGGCAGATCCGGCGTGCGCGCGAGGGCGCCCCGAAGTTCGTGCTGCACGACGGCCCGCCGTACGCCAACGGCCGCATCCACCTCGGGACCGCGCTCAACAAGATCCTGAAGGATTTCGTCGTGAAGTCGCGCACGATGGCGGGCTTCGACGCCCCCTACGTGCCGGGCTGGGACTGCCACGGACTGCCGATCGAGCTGCAAGTGGACCGCAAGCTCGGCTCGGCCCGGCGCGGGATGGGCATCGCCGACGTGCGCCGCGAGTGCCGCGGATTCGCGGAGCGCTGCGTGGGCGAGATGCGGCGCGACTTCAAGCGCCTCGGCATCCTCGGCGACTGGGAGCGGCCGTACCTCACGATGAGCTACGGCTACCAGGCGACGATCGTGCGGGCGCTGGGCGCGTTCGTCGAGCAGGGGCTCGTCTACCGCGGCAAGAAGCCGGTCCACTGGTGCATCCACTGCCGCACCGCGCTGGCCGACGCCGAGGTGGAGTACGAGCCGCACGTCTCGCCGTCGATCTACGTCGAGTTCCCGCTCGCGGCGGAGAGCGCGGCGGACTTCGCGGCCCGCTTCCCGGCCGCGGCCGGCGGCGAGGCCTCGGTGCTCATCTGGACGACGACGCCGTGGACGATCCCGGCGAACCTGGCGATCGCGTTCCACCCGGAGCTGCGCTACGCCGCCTACGAGATCGAGGACCCCGACACGCCCGGCGGGCGGCGCGCCGTCGTCGTGGCGGAGGAGCTGGCCGAGCGGGTGGCCGAGGCGACCGGGCGCCCCCTCGGAGCAAGGGCCGCCGCGAAGCTCGGCGCCGTTCCGGGCCGCGAGCTCGAGGGCCTCCGCTTCCGCCATCCTCTCTACGACCGCGACGCGGTCGGCGTCCTGGGCGACTACGTCACCCTGGAGCAGGGGACGGGGGCGGTCCACACCGCGCCGGGCCACGGCGCCGACGACTTCCATACCGGCGTGCGCTACGGGCTCGAGGTCTACGCGCCGGTGGGGCCGGGGGGCCGCTTCACCGACGACGTGGAGCTGTTCGGCGGGCTCGGCGTCTTCGAGGCCAACCCCCGGGTGGAGGCCGAGCTCGCGGCGCGCGGGCGGCTGTGGCGGCGCGACGACCTCGAGCACGCCTACCCGCACTGCTGGCGCTGCCACCACCCGGTGATCTTCCTCGCCACTTCGCAGTGGTTCATCCGCCTGGACGCGGCCGACCTGCGCCGGCGGGCGCTCGACGCGATCGCCGGCGTCGAGTGGGTACCGGGCTGGGGGGGCGAGCGCATCCACGGCATGGTGGCCAACCGGCCCGACTGGTGCATCTCGCGCCAGCGCGCGTGGGGCGTGCCGATCCCGGCCCTCTACTGCACGGGCTGCGGCGAGGCGACGCTGACGAAGGCCCTGACGGACCGGGCGGCGGCGGTCTTCGCCGAGCACGGGGCCGACGCGTGGTACGAGCGGCCGCTCGACGAGTTCCTGCCCGACGACACCGCCTGCCCGTCGTGCGGCGGGGCGGCCTTCGGCCGTCTGGTTCGACTCGGGCTCGAGCCACGAGGCGGTGCGGCCCACCGCGCCCGGTCTCGCGGGCCCGGCCACGCTCTACCTGGAGGGTTCCGACCAGCACCGGGGCTGGTTCCAGAGCTCGCTGCTCGTGGGCCTCGGGACGCGCGGCGCGGCCCCCTTCCGGCAGGTGCTGACGCACGGCTTCTTCGTCGACGAGGCGGGCCGCAAGATGTCGAAATCGCTCGGCAACAGCGTCGATCCCAAGACGATCATCCAGCGCCACGGGGCGGAGATCCTGCGCCTGTGGGTGGCGATGGTCGACTACCGGGAAGAGATGCGGGTGGGCGACGAGATCCTGGCCCGCGTGGTCGAGGCGTACCGCAAGATCCGCAACACGCTGCGCATCCTGGTGGCCAATCTCTACGACTTCGACCCGGCGGCGGACGGCGTGCCGGTGGAGCGGATGGCGGAGATCGACCGCTACGCGCTCGCGCGCTACCGCGAGGTGGCGGCGTGCATCGTTCGCGCCTACGAGCGCTACGAGTTCGTGCCGATCTCGCACGCCGTCAACGGCTTGCTGACGGTCGACCTGAGCGCGTTCTACGTGGACGTCTCCAAGGACCGGCTCTACACGCTGGCCGCCGGATCGGCGGAGCGGCGCTCGGCGCAGACCGCCATCTACACCATCGCGGACGGGCTGGCGCGGCTGCTGGCGCCGATCCTGCCGGTGACGACGGAGGACCTCTGGGGCTTCCTCCCCGGCCCGCGGGAGTCGAGCGTGCACCTGGCGCGCTTCCCGGAGGTGGGGGTGGACGCCGCGGATCGCGAACTGCTGGACCGCTGGGAACGGCTGGTCGCGTTGCGCGAGGCGGCCAACGTCGTCATCGAGGGGCTGCGGGCCGAGAAGACGGTGGGCAACTCGCTGGAGGCGGCGCTCACGGTCCGCGCCAGCGGCGTCACCGCGGAGCTGGTGGAGCGCTACCGGGAGGAGCTCCCGACGGTGCTGATGACCTCGGAGGTCGAGGTGGCGCCGGCCGGCGACCTGCCGGCGGACGCGGACGGTGGGCGCGCCGCGGGGGCGCAGTTCGTCGAGACGGGGGGCGCCGCCGTCATCACCGCGCGGCGCGCGGGCGGGGTGAAGTGCCCGCGCTGCTGGCGCTACGTGCCCGAGGTGTCGGTCGGCGAGCCGGACGGCGTCTGCGCCCGCTGCGCCGACGCGCTGGCGGAGGCGGCAGCCTATGCCGGCTGACGGCGCCCGCAGGACGGAGATGGGCGGCGGGAACGGGGCGGAACCGTCCTACGGGTTCCTGCCGAAGGGCGCGGCGGCGGGCATCGTCGTGGCGATCGTGCTTCTCGACCAGTGGACGAAGTCGCTCGTCGAGGAGCACGTGCGGCTGTACGAGAGCGTCCCCGTCATCGAGGGCTTCCTCGACCTGACGCACGTTCGCAACACGGGCGTCGCCTTCGGGTTCCTGAACTCGCTGGACATCCCGTTCAAGGCGGGGCTGACGACGGCCATCGCGCTCGCGGCGCTGGTCGCCATCGGCTTCTTCGCGACGCAGCTCTCCCCGCGGGAGAAGCTGGCCCGGCTCGGCCTGACCTTCGTCGTCGGCGGCGCGATCGGCAACCTGATCGATCGTGCGACGGCGGGCTACGTCGTCGACTTCGTCGACTTCTACTGGGGCGGCTGGCACTTCTGGGCGTTCAACGTAGCCGACGCCGCGATCACGGTCGGCGCCTCGTGCCTCATCTTCGAGCTGCTCTTCCTGAAGCGCCATGTATCCGAAGCTGCTTGAGCTCGGCCCCATCAACATCTACAGCTACGGCCTGCTGCTGGTGTCGGCCTACCTGATCGGCCTGCGCCTGGCCGTGGCCCGCGCGCGGCAGCGCGGCCTCGACGGCGACCGCGCGATGGACCTCGGGATCTGGATCATCGTCAGCGCGCTCGTCGGCGCGAAGCTGCTGCTGGTGGTGGTCGACTTCGATCACATCCGGCGCGACCCGTCCGAGCTCTGGAGCCTGCTGCGCTCGGGCGGCGTCTTCTACGGCGGCCTGGTGCTGGCGGTCGGCGTCGCGTTCTGGTACATGCGCCGCCACCGGCTGCCGCTGTGGACGACGTGCGACGCGTTCGCCCCCGGCATCGCCCTCGGGCAGGCGGTGGGCCGGCTCGGCTGCCTGCTCGCCGGCTGCTGCTACGGGCGGCCGACCGACCTGCCGTGGGGCATCACGTTCACCAACACGCTGGCCGCCGCCAACGTCGGGACCCCGCTGGACATCAGCCTGCACCCGACGCAGCTCTACGAGTCGGCGGCCACGCTGGGGATCCTCGGCGCCCTCCTGCTCCTCGAGCGGCGCGGCGGGGGGTTCGCGGGCCGCACGTTCTGGACGTACCTGCTGCTCTATCCGATCGCGCGCTTCGTCATCGAGCTCTACCGCGGCGACCCGCGCGGGATGGCCTTCGGCCTGCTGCCGACGTCGCAGTTCGTCTCCCTGATCCTCGTCCCGCTGAGCGCGGTGATGCTCGTCGTGCTCTGGCGCCGCCACCGGGAAGCGCAGGCCGCGCGGCCGTCGCGGGCCCGGTGACCGGGCGGGCGACGATGGGGCCGGAGCCCGAGCGGGAGCCGGAGCCCGAGCGGGAGCCGGA
>JAGWAJ010000064.1:0-20974 GCA_021296475.1 Acidobacteriota bacterium | reverse complement strand
CGGAACCGGAACCGGAGCGGGTGCGGATCGAGGTGCCGGCGGGGACCGCCGACGTGCGGCTCGATCGCTTTCTCGCCTCCTGCCTGGCGGAGCGGACGCGCTCCCAGATCCAGCGCCTGATTCGCAACGGCCTGGCCGCGGTCGGCGACCGCCCGGCGCGGGCCAGCACCCCGGTCCGGGGGGGCGACGTGGTGACGCTCGCGATACCGCCGCCGGCGCCGGCCGCGCCGCGGCCCGAGCCGATCCCGCTCCCGATCGTCTACTCCGACGCCGACCTGGTGGTGGTGGACAAGCCGGCGGGGATGGTCGTGCACCCCGCCGCCGGCCACGCCGAGGGGACGCTGGTCAACGCCCTGCTGCACCACGTCGGCGACCTGAGCGGCATCGGCGGCGAGCGGCGGCCGGGCATCGTGCACCGGCTGGACCGCGGGACGTCGGGTCTGCTGGTCGTGGCCAAGCACGACCGCGCGCACGCGGAGCTGGCGCGGCAGTTCCGGGAACGGGCGGTGGAGAAGGAGTACGCGGCGCTGGCCTGGGGCGTGGTGCAGCAGGGCCGCCGCATCGACCTGCCGATCGGGCGCGACCCCGTGGAGCGGAAGAAGATCTCGGCCCGCTCCCGCCGCGCGCGGGAGGCGGTGACCCGCGTGACCCACGCCGAGCGGCTCGACGGCGTCTCGCTGGTCCATGTGGCCATCGCCACCGGGCGTACCCACCAGATCCGCGTGCACCTGGCCGCCATCGGCCACCCGGTGGTCGGCGACGCGCTCTACGGCGGGACGCGCCGCCATCCCCCGCCCCATCTGCGGGCCGTGCGGCGCCTGGAGCGGCCCTTCCTCCACGCGCACCGACTCGCCTTCGCCCATCCGCGCGACGGGCGCCCGGTGAAGCTCCGGAGCGAGCTGCCGGCCGACCTGCAGGCCGTGCTCGACGCGGTGCGCGCGGTGACGGCGGCGCGGGCGGGGGGCGGCGCGCGCGGGTGACCGGCCGGGCGGTGCTGCCGGACGCAGCGGTGCCGCCGGACGCAGCGGTGCGCGGGAGCGTCGTGAAGAGGGGCCGTACAAAGCGACGGCCCCGCGCGAGCGGGGCCGTCCGAGTCACCGGGGCGGTCTGTTGCGATCCGTCAGGCGGCCACGTCCGGGAACAGCGACGCCGCGCCGCGCCGCGCCGCGTGGAGATTCTGCCGGCGCTCGATGGCGGTCTCGCGGGCCTGCTCGCAGGCCGTGCAGCGCGCGGCGAACGGCAGCGCGCGCAGGCGCCGTTCCGCGATCTCGGTGCCGCACTCGTCGCAGTAGCCGAACGTCCCCTCATCGAGACGGTGCAGCGCGTCGGCGATCTTCTGGAGCGTCTCCGCCTTCATCTGCAGCACGGCGAACTCGATGTCGTCCTGGATTTCGGCTTCCGAGATCTCCGCCTCGTCGCGAACGCCCTGCACCGGCGCGGCGGCGTTCTCGTCCCGGACGTCACGCATCTTGTGGTGCACCTCGTCGACGATTTCCCGCCGGCGCTCCTCGAGCAGACCGCGGAGCTCGTCGAACCGGGCATCACTCATCCTTCCTTTCGTTCTCGTTCTTTCCATGTTGCCGCTCCCTCCCGTTGGCTGACGCGCCGCCGGCGCCCGGGAAACTCCGACTCCCGCATCCCGCGCCGACCGCGCGTACTGACGGGCTTGCAAAGTCAGTACCGTGATTCGCCGACCGACCACGGGCGCGACGGGGCACGGACACGACCGAGACGGGTGAGGTGTTGTCGGACCGGGGAGGGAGACGAAGGGGAGCGTGGAGAGCATGCGGCGCCGGTCGCCGCTAGGACCCCCGAGCGTGAAGCCTCGCCCAGTGTAACGTGCTCATCCCAAGGTGTCGGCCCCCCCGCGCCGCCATGTGGTGGCTGGGCGCATCTATCTCCTTAGACGGGAACGAGGAGCGATAGGTTTCCCCTTTTTCTTGTGGCGGCGGGCGACGTGTCGGCGACGTGCCCCCTGGAGAGGACGATCCGCAGGCGAAGCGAGGTCGCCCGCGGCCGGGGCGGCCGATCTATGCTTGGTGGCGATGGCCAGGACCAAGTGCCCCGCCTGCGGCACGCGCCGCGCGCGCCGCGCGTGCCCGGCCCTCGGACAGCAGATCTGCACGGTGTGCTGCGGGACGAAGCGCCTCGTCGAGATCGCCTGCCCGTCGGACTGCAGCTACCTGCGCTCGGCGGACGCGCACCCGCCGGCGGTCGTGCAGCGGCAACAGGAGCGCGACCTCGGCTTCCTGCTCCCGCTCCTCGGACAACTCACGGAGCGCCAGCAGCAGATTGCGCTGTTGCTGCAGGCGGCCGTGCGCGCCGACGGGCCCGACGCCGCGCCGCGGTCGGACGCCGACGTCGAGCAGGCGGCGAAGGCGACCGCGGAGACGTTCGAGACCGCCAGCCGCGGCATCGTCTACGAGCACCGGGCCACGTCGCTCGACGCCCAGCGCCTGGCGAGCCGCATGCAGGCGTTGATCGAGGAGCAGCGGAAGGAGGGCGTGCGGCTGCCCGACGGGGACGTGGCGGCAGCGGCGCGGTGCATCGAGACCGCGGCCCGGGACGCGCGCGGGGTTCTCGACGGCGGCGACGGCGCCTACCTGGCCCTCGTCGCCCGCCTGCTCAAGTCGATGGCGAAGCCGACGTCCGACGAGCAGCCGCGCATCGTGGCGCCCTGATATACTTTCCCGATGGCGAAGCGTTGCGAAATCTGCGGCAAGGGGCCGGCGTTCGGCCGAAACGTGAGCCACGCGCACAACGTGACCCCGCGCCGGTTCCAGGCCAACATCCAGCGCGTCCGTGCGGTGGTGAACGGCGGCGTCAAGCGCATCCGCGTCTGCACCCGCTGCATCCGCTCGAACCGCATCACGAAGGCCGCCTGAGGGCTCGCGACCGCCAGGTCGCGCGGCGTCGTCCCTAAGGCTGGCGCAGGACCCGCTTCACGTCGATCACCCCCGGCACGGCCCGGACATCCTTGATGACCCGCTGCAGGTGCTTGAGGTCGTCGACATCCATCGTGACGCTGATGAGTCCGCGCCGGGTATCGTTCACGTCGGCTTCCACCCGGCGGATGTTGGTGTTCATGTCGGCGATGCGCGTCGTGACGTCGGCGAGCATGCCGCGGCGGTCCTGTACCTGAATCGTCAGGCGGACGGTGAACTCCCCCGGGTCGTCGCCGGCCGTGTCCCAGGCGACGTCGATGCGCCGCTCGGGGTGGTACAGCAGGTTGACCACGTTCGGGCACGTCGACGCGTGCACCGAGACGCCCTTCCCGCGCGTGACGTAGCCGACGATCGGCTCGCCGCGGATCGGGTTGCAGCACCCGGCGCGAAACACCAGCAGGTCGTCGCAGCCGCTCGTCTTGATCGCGTCGGGGCCCGGCGGCGGCGGAACGCGCTCGGGGATGACCTCGGGGGGGCGTCCGTTCGTCCGGTCGCGCAGGGCGCCGGCCGGCGCGAGCCGCGCGAGCACGCGGCGGGCGGAGAGCTTCCCGTAGCCGATGGAGGCGCAGAGGTCGTCGGCCTTCGAGACGCCGAGCTCGGCGGCGGCGCGACCCAGCTCCTCGGGCGCGAGCAGGGTCCGGGCGTTCAGGTCCAGGCGCCGGATCTCCTTGTCGAGCAGCCTCCGCCCGAGCTCCACGGCGCGGACCTTCTCCTCCGCGTGGATGAAGTGCTTGATCTTCTGGCGGGCGCGTGCGGTGACGACGAAGTTGAGCCAGTCGCGGCTCGGGGTCCGCCCCGCCGCGGTGACGACCTCGACGATGTCTCCGCTCCCGAGCTGCGTGCGCAGCGGCACCATCCGGCGGTTCACCCGCGCTCCGACGCACGTGTGGCCGACGTCGGTGTGGATGGCGTACGCGAAATCGACCGGCGTGGCGCCGCGCGGCAACGCCTTCACCTCGCCCTTCGGCGTGAACGCGTAGACCTCCTCCGGGTAGAGGTCGAGCTTGAGGCTGTGGATGAAGTCGCTCGGGTCGCGCGCGTCCTTCTCGGTCTCGAGGAGCTGACGCAGCCAGCGGAAGTACTTCTCGTCGGGATGCGCGCCGACGCGGCCCTCCTTGTACTTCCAGTGGGCGGCAATCCCCTCTTCCGCCACCTGGTGCATCCGCTCGGTCCGGATCTGCACCTCGAACGCGAAGCCGCGGTCGCTCACGACCGACGTGTGCAGCGACTGGTAGCCGTTCGGGCGCGGCATGGCGACGAAGTCCTTGAAGCGGCCGGGGACCGGCGCCCACGTCTGGTGGATGATCCCGAGCGTCGCATAGCAGTCGTGCACCGTCGGCGTTATCACCCGCAGCGCGATCAGGTCGTAGACCTCGTCGAGGCCGATCTTCTGCCGCCGGAGCTTCTCGCGGATGCTGAACAGCCGCTTGATGCGCCCCTCGAGGGTCAGGGCCGGGACGTGCGCATCGCGGAGCTTGGCCTCGAGGGTGTCCTTGAGCTGGGCGACGGTCTGCTCGGTGGCCCGGCGCCGCTCCTCCGCCCACGCCTTGAGCCGCTCGAACGCCGCGGGATCGAGATGCCGGAAGGCCAGCTCCTCGAGCTCGTTCTTGAGCTTGCTCATGCCGAGCCGGTTGGCGATCGGGGCGTAGATGTCGAGGGTCTCCTGGGCGATCTTGATGCGCCGCTCCTCCTTCAGGTGGCCGAGCGTGCGCATGTTGTGCAGCCGATCGGCCAGCTTGACCAGGATGACGCGCACGTCGTCGACCATCGCCAGCAGCATCTTGCGGAAGTTCTCGGCCTGTCGCTCCTCGTCGCTAGACGAGAAGGGGATGCTGCTGATCTTCGTCACGCCCTCGACGACGTGGGCCACCTCGGCGCCGAAGAGGTCGCGGACGTGCTCGATGGTCGTCAGCGTGTCCTCGACGACGTCGTGGAGCAGGCTGGCCGCGATGGCCACGTCGTCGAGACGCATGCCGGCGACGAGCGCGGCGACCTCGAGGGGGTGGGTGATGTACTTCTCGCCGGAGCGCCGCGTCTGCCCCGCATGCTCGAGGGCCGAGAATTCGTACGCGCGCCGGAGCAGATCCGTGTCGGCGTCGGGGTCGTTGGCGCGGACGCGGTGGACGAGATCGTCGAAGCTGATCATGGCCTCTTCGCCTGGAGCGTACCATCAGCGGCGCGGGGCGGTCCAAGCGCCGGCGGCGACGCCGCATAACAGACTGACTCGAAAGGGATTACGCTACCGGCCGAGTTCTTGACTTGCCCTCGCTTTTGTTTCAGTATAGGGCTCCGGTTCGCGGGTGTGGTGTGGGCGCGGGCCGGTACGTGACGCCATCGGGCGGCCGGGACCCCGCGTTCCGGACCCCCGCCCAGACAGGAAGTTTCGGCTCGGCTTCGAGAGGCCTGAAAGGGGATCGCCATGCAGACGGGACGCAGCCTTCTGAGAGTGGCCGTCATCATCGCAGTGACGGCGCCGCTCGCCTCGTGCGGGTTCTTCGCGGAGCTCAGCGCGATGCGGACGTTCAAGGAAGCGAACATGCTCTACGGCCGCGCCGACTACCCGGCCGCCATCGAGGCCTACCACGAGGTGCTCGAGGTGCTCGGGGAGAACCCGGACTCCGAGCTGGCGCAGGCCATGACCGCCGCCTACTTCTACATCGGCAACAGCTACGACAACCTCTACAAGCCGGCCCTCCGGGGCGACGCGGAGAACGACGGCTATCTCGACGAGGCCGTGGAATACTACCGGCTGGGATCGGAGCGCTCCGTCGATCCCGGGCTCAAGAAGCTGTCGATGCAGTACCTGCACGCCGCGTTCGGGGCCGACAAGAAGAACGACCCCGCCTCGTCGGAGCCGATTCTGCGGGCGATGATCCAGCTCGACCCGGCCGACCCGGATAACTACTTCGCGCTAGCGCGGCTGTACGAGGAAGCGGGCCTCTACGAGGACGCGGAAGTGGTCATGCTCGAGGTGCGGAACATGCGGCCGGAGGATCCGACCGTCTACCTGCAGCTTGCCGGGTTCTACAACCGGGGCGGCGACTTCGACCAGACCATCGAGGCACTCCAGCAGCGCGCGGGCATCGAGCCGGACAACCCCGAGGCGTACTACACCATCTCGACCTACTACTGGGAGAAGGCCTTCCGTGACTTCCGCATCACGCAGGAGGAGAAGGCCGACTACATCGAAGCCGGCCTCGAAGCCGCGGACCAGGCCATCGGGCTGAACGAGCGCTACGTCGACGCTCTCGTCTACAAGAACATCCTGCTCCGCATGAAGGCGAACATGACCGAGGACCTCGACGAGCGGGAAACGCTGATCGGCGAGGCCGACGAGCTGCGGGATCGGGCGCAGCAGCTCCAGGAAGAGGCGCGGGGCGGCGGCGCGGGGGCCGCCAACTAGCGCGCTGGCTTCCGCGGGCCGGGAGCCGCGCAGCTTCCGGCCCGCGGAGCGCGCCACCGCGGCTGCGCAGCGCTCCGCCGCCGCGGCGCAGCCACGTGGACCGGCGCATACGGGGCTTGGTTTCGGAGGGCCGGCTTGCCTCTTCACGAGGTGGCCGGCCCTTTTCGTTGGCAGAAGCAGCGGCCGTGGGTAGCGTGGAGATCGTGGGTCGCAACGGAAACACCGTCCAGGTCGTCACGCTCCTGCTGTCACTGGTGGCGGCCCTTGCCGGACTCTGGAATGGTTGGCAGATCGCGAAGCTCACCGGCCAGGTCGCGACCCTGCAGGAAGTCCTCATCACGCACATGACGACCCCGGGCGTTCCTTCGGGACGACTGAGTGAGCCCCCCGCCGGGTGGTGGCCGTCAGGCGGTTACCGCCCGTAGCCGCGAGGGCAACCGGGGAACCGGGGCGACCGAGGAGCCGCTTGGGCGGCCAGCACGCGACACCGGCCCGCGAACACGATTCCCGATCCCTCCGTCGCCCTCCGTACAGCAGAAGCGGCCGTGGGCTCCCCGGCAAGGCCGGACGCCCACGGCCGCGAAATCGGCCGTCCCGAGACGCCGATGTTCGCTACAGCGCCGCCGCGCCCGCGGCCCGCCGCATCCCCTCGGTGACGATGCCGACCTTCTCGACGCCGGCGCCCTTGGCGGCGTCGATGACGTCGATGATCTCGCCGTAGGTCAGCGAGCCGGCGCCGGCGATGAACATCGTCTTGTCGCGCCGGGTCTCGAAGATCGAGCGCAGCTCGGACTGCAGGCTCTGGATCTCCATCGGCTGCTGGTTCACCGAGATCCGCCGGTCGGCGGTGTACTCGAGCACGATCTGGCTGCTGTCGGTCGCAGCCTGGGCCGAGCCCTGCGTCTCGAGCGGCAGGTTGATGTCGAGCCCCCGCTGGCCGAGCGGGAGCGCGGCCAGGAAGATGACAATCAGCACCAGCAGTACGTCGATGAACGGCGTGATGTTGATCTCCGAATTGCTGTGTGGCGCCTCGGCCTCGAAGACATCCTCGGCGCCGAAGTGCTTCTTGTGATGTTTCATGGCATCAGCCTCCGGCCACGCCACCGATCTCGCGCTCGGTGATCAACCCGATGTTCTCGATTCCCGCCCGCTGGAGCTGGTCCATCAGTTGCATGACGGCCCCGTACTGCGCGTTCACGTCACCCTTGATCAGCAGGATCCGCTCGAACTTGCGATCGAGGGCCCGGTTGATCGCGGCGAGCAGCTCGGTCTCGGGCGTCTGCACGTTGTCGACGAAGTAGCGCCCGTCGGCGGTGACCGCGACTATGGTGTTGTTGTCGTTGTCCGGCTTGTCGCTGGTGTTCGACGCGTCCGGCAGCGTCAACGTGACGCCCGCCTGCAGGAGGGGGGCAATCAGCATGACGATGATCAGGAGAACCAGCATCACGTCGGCGAGCGGCGTGATGTTGATCTCCGAGTTCAGCCCGCCGGACTTCTCACCAACTTGCATTCCCATGGTGGAGACTCCTCCTCGCCCCAGATTGCGCGAACCGGGGCCGGGCCTACGACTTCTTGATGAAGTAGTCGACCAGCTCGGACGACGAGTTGTCCATCTCGACCGTGAAGAACTCGATGCGGCCGGTCAGGTAGTTGAAGAACCACACGGCCGGGATCGCGACGAAGAGCCCGATGGCGGTGCCGACGAGCGCCTCGGAGATGCCGCCCGACACGGCGCCCAGACCGCCCGACCCGGTGGCCGCGATGCCCTGGAACGCGTTGATGACGCCGAGGGTCGTCGCGAGCAGGCCGACGAACACCGCGGTGGAGCCGATGGTGGCGAGGGCGCCGAGGCCCCGCTTGAGGTCGGCGGACGTGAGCGCGGATGCGCGCTGGATGGACCGGCGGACGCTGTCGACCACGTCCTCCTTCTCGAGCTGCACGCCGCCTTCCTGCTGGAACTGGTACTCGGACAGCCCGGCCAGGACGACCTTGCCGAGGTGGCTGTACCTGAAGTCCTTGGACTGCGAGACCTTGATGGCTTCCTTGAGTTTCCCGTCCTTGAGGTGCTTCGCCACCTTCGGCGCGAACTCAACCGACTGCCGCCGGGCCTGCGTGAACGTGAACACGCGCTCGCAGAAGACGCCCACGGACCACATCGACATCAGGCCAAGTACGCCCATCAGCAACTTGACCAACAGACTCATCTGCTCCCAGAGTTCGAGAAAGTCCATCTGCAATCCTCCTGAATGCGGGCCGTTGGGCTCCCAGGTCTACCGCAACGAGAAATTCACCGTGACCGTCATGATTACCGGAACCGGTACGCCGTTCAGCAGCGTCGGCGTGTACTGCCACTGCCGCACGGCGGCAATGGCGGCATCGTCGAGCAGCGGCACCGAGCGGAGCACGTTGACGTCGGTCACGGTCCCCGTCGGTCCGATGGTCGCTTCGAGAATCACCACGCCCTGCACCCGGGCCGCGCGCGCCACCTCGGGGTACGAGGGGCTGACGTCGCGCGTCTTGGTGGGCGGGCTGATGTTGCCGCCGACGCGAACCGGCTCCGGCGGCGGAGGCGGCGGAGGCGGAGCCGACGGCAGGCCGCCGACGATGCCGCCGACGACACCGCCCGCGATGCCGCCTTCGACGCCCTGCACCTGCGTCAGGTCGAAGCCGCTCTCCTCGACGATCTGCTCCGGCGCCGCGATCGGGGCGGCGTTCGGATTGACGTCGATGATCGGCGCCGGCGGCGCCTCGGCCGCGGCGGGCGGCGGGGGCGGGGGAGGCGGCGGAGGCGGCGGAGGCGGCGCGGCCACGAAGGCCATCATCGAGCTCGGCGTCGGCAGCGCGTCGACGGCCATGAGCGGCACGACCACGATGGCGCCGATGCCGAAGAGGTGCACCGCAATCGAAAGCGGCACGGTGTACCACTTGCGGGTGCCGACCTGGAACGAGGGGTTGACCACCTCGCCGAACATCTGCGGCCCCTTCGGCTCTGCAGCCGCGGGACTCTTCGATTGAGCCTTCGCGTCGCTCTTCTTGTCGGCCACGCTGACCTCCTCGTTTGCCGAAAGCACGGGCACGGTTTCGCGAGCTTCGACTACAGCAGCGCCAAAGCGCGATTATAGCAGTGCCAAACCGCCTGTCAACGCGTCCTCGTCGTCGCTCCGAATCCGCCGGAAACCCGACCGGAGCCCTCGAAGCTGCGCGGGCACCGTACCGGCGAAGCGGTGCATCATACTCGCACCCCCTACGCCAGTCAATCGGTTTGCGCGCATCAACTCATCCACGCGACGACGAGCGGCGCGAAGATGACGGCGACGATCGTCATCAGCTTGATCAGGATGTTGAGGCTCGGTCCCGAGGTGTCCTTGAACGGGTCGCCGACCGTGTCGCCGATGACCGCCGCCTTGTGCGGCTCGGAGCCCTTGCCTCCGTGGTGCCCTTCCTCGATGTACTTCTTGGCGTTGTCCCAGACGCCGCCGGCGTTGGCCATCATCAGCGCCATGAGGACGCCCGTCACCAGCGCGCCGGCAAGGAGCCCGCCGAGGCCCGAGACGCCGAGCAGGAAGCCGGTCACGACCGGCGCCAGGACCGCGATGAGCCCCGGAACGACCATCTCGCGGATGGCGGACCGCGTCGAGATCTCGACGCAGCGCGCCGAGTCGGGCTCGGCCTCGCCTTCCATGAGGCCGGTGATCTCGCGGAACTGCCGGCGCACCTCCTCGATCATGTCGTTGGCGGAGCGGCCGACCGCGTTCATCGTGAGCGCCGAGAAGAGGAACGGCAGCATCCCGCCGAGCAGCATCCCGAGCAGCACGTTGGGGTTGTCGAGGGCCAGGCTGAGGTGGCGCGGATCGAAGGCCGCCGCGCCGCCCGCCTCGTCGACGGCGGTGGCCGCCGTGGCCCGGAACGTGCTGAACAGCGCGCCGATGGCGAAGCCCTTGCCCATGGCCGCCGTCGTGTTGCCGACCGCGTCGAGCGCGTCGGTCCGCTCGCGGACGAACGGCTCGCAGCGGCTCATCTCGGCGATTCCGCCGGCGTTGTCGGCGACGGGACCGTAGGCGTCGACCCCGAGGCTGATGCCCAGGGTGGAGAGCATGCCGACGGCGGCGATCGCGATGCCGTAGAGCTCCGCGAACGAGTAGCTGGCGTAGATCGCCAGGCAGATGACGAGGATCGGGAGCGCGCACGACATCATGCCGACGCCGAGGCCGGCGATGATGTTCGTGGCGGGGCCGGTCTCCGACTGCTGCGCGATGCGGTGGGCGGGGGGCTTGTCCTTGCCGGTGTAGTACTCGGTGATCTGGCCGATGGCCACCCCGGCGACCACGCCGAAGACGACGCACCAGAGCACGGCCAGGGGGATGCCGAGCAGCACGATCAGCGCGCCGGCGCCGAGGAAGACGAGGAGCGACGCCACGAGCAGGCCGCGGTGCAGCGCGCTCCCGATCTTGCTCTCGTCGTTGGTGTTGACCACGAAGGTGCCGAGAATCGAGGCCAGAATGCCGGTGCCGGCGAGGAGGATCGGGAACACGACGAGGTTCTGCTGCAGCTCGCCGAAGGCCGCCTCGTCGACGCCCCAGAGGGCCGCCGCGGCGCCCGCGCCGAGCGCCCAGGCCAGCGCGATGGACGAGATGATGCTGCCGACGTAGGACTCGAAGAGGTCGGCGCCCATGCCCGCGACGTCGCCGACGTTGTCGCCGACGTTGTCGGCGATGGTCGCCGGGTTGCGGGGGTCGTCCTCGGGGATGCCCGCCTCGACCTTGCCCGACAGGTCGCCCGCGACGTCGGCCGCCTTCGTGTAGATGCCGCCGCCGACGCGGGCGAAGAGCGCGATCGAGGACGCCCCGAGCGAGAAGCCGAACAGCGCCTCGACGGCGCTGCGCCCCTCGCCGGCAAGCCCGCCGAAGGCGAAGTAGAGCACCGCGATGCCGAGCGTGCCGAGCGCCACGACCGTGAGCCCCATCACCGCGCCGCTCGAGAACGCCACCCGCAGCGCGCGCGACAGGCTCTCGGTGGCGGCGTGGGTGGTCCGCACCGCCGCCCCCGTCGCCGTCCGCATGCCGATCCAGCCCGCCGAGGCCGACAGCAGCGCCCCGACGAGGAAGCTGAGCGCCGTCAGCAGCGAGTTCCCCGGCAGGAAGAGCCACAGCACCAGGAACATCACGGCCACGAAGCCGGCGAGCACGGTGTACTCCGTGCGCAGAAACGCCATCGCGCCGGCCCGGATGAGCGCGGCGATGCGCTGCATCGCCTCCGTCCCCGGCGACTGCCGATTGATCGTCCGAATCAGATACAGGGCGAAGAGGGCGGACGCGAGCGGCGCCCCCCAGCCGAGTGCGAAATACAGTGACTGGTCCATATCCCCGTGTACTCCCTCAAGCAGCGGCCAAACCCCGCACCCTAACCGACGCCCCGGAAACGTGTCAAGACGCGGTCCGCCGCAGCCGCTCTTTCTCGATGCGGAGCCGCTCGGAGAGCGCCATGCCGCCCGTCAGGAAGACCTGCACGCCTTCCTGCACGGTGATGTCCGGGAAGGTCACGACGGAGCGCGGGTAGATGTGGATGTCGCCGAAGTAGATGTGGTTGGTCGGCACGTAGACGGCCATCAGAAGCTCGGCGCCGTGCTCCCGCTCCAGGCTGAACTCCTTGGTGAGGAACCCGATGACGAGCCCGCGCTTCGGGTCGTCGGCGAGCACCACGCGCTTGAACCCGAGCTGGTTGTCGGGCGAGAAGGCCGCCACCAACTGCTTGACGGGCCCGTAGACGGCACGGAAGACGGGCAGTCGGAGCAGGTACGCCTCCCCGCGATCGAAGACCCGCCGGCCGAGGACGTTCGTCGTGAGGGCGCCGACCACCATCACCACGACGAGCAGCGTCACGAGCCCCAGACCGGGGACCTCCCGCCCGAGCCACTGGGCGTAGACGGGCACCATCACGCCGTCGACCACCTGGAACAGCCAGAAGAACGCCGCGACGCTGATGACCAGCGGAACGGTCACCACGAACCCGGCGACGAGACTGCGACGAAGCCACTGCATGGCGTCACTCAGATGCGGCCGCGGCGCCCCTCAGCGCGCGAGGAGCACCGCCGCCGAGAGGCCGATCCGGTAGAGGGCGAACGCGTCGAGCGTGTGCCGCGCGACATATCGGAGAAACCCGGCTATCGCCACGTAGCCTACCAGCCCCGACGCCAGGGCGCCGATGGCGAGCGCCGCCAGCCCGCCCGGCGGCACGCCGCCGGCCGCCAGATCGAGCGTCCCCTTCGCGCCGGCGCCGGCGATGGCCGGAATCCCGAGCAGGAAGGCGAAGCGCGCCGCCGCCGGGCGGCGAACGCCGATCAGCATGGCCACGGTCAGCACGGCGCCCGAGCGCGAGACGCCGGGGACGAGCGCCGCCGCCTGCGCGACGCCGAGCCCCAGCGACGGCGCCCAGCCCAGGGCGTCGTCGCTGCCGGAGCCGGAGCCCGCGCCGGAGCCGCTCGGGAGTCCACGGCGACGCCCGCGCCCGACGCGCTCGGCCGCGAGCATGACGAAGGCCCCCGCGGCGAGGCTCGCCGCCGCCACCTCCGGCGTGCGCAGCGCGCCGGCAATCGCGTCCCCCGCCGCGAGGCCGACGACGACGACGGGGACCGTGGCAAGCGCCAGGGAGCGGAGCAGGCGCCCGTCCCGATCGCCCGCCGCAAGCCAGGTCGAGCCGCGCAGGGCGGCTCCCGCCAGCCCCCGCACCTCGGACCGGAAGTAGGCGACGACGGCGGCCAGCGTCCCGACGTGGCACGCCACGTCGAAGGCCAGCGCGAAGTCGCCGTCGAGATGCCATCCGAGGAGGTCGCGGGCCAGGATCAGGTGCGCGGAGCTCGAGATCGGGAGAAACTCGGTCACCCCCTGGACGATTCCGAGCAGCCCGGCCTGCAGCGCGCTCAAGGACGGTCGGAGCTCATGCCCGCGCCTTGCGCCGCTGGCGCTTCGGTCGCGCGTCGCGCGCTCGTTGTGCGGTTGCGCCGGCCGCGGGCACGCCGCCCGGCCCTGGGTTATGAGTATGGCGATGGCCGCCGCGATGAAGATGGTCGAGTAGGTGCCGGTGACGACCCCCACGAGCATCGTGAACGCGAATCCGCGCAGCACCTCGCCCCCGAAGACATAGAGCGCGAGCACGGCGAAGCCGGTCGTCCCGGAGGTGATGATGGTGCGGCCGAGCGTCTGATTGATGCTCTTGTTGATGACCTGGTCGAACTGGTCGCGCCGCATCAGGCGGAGGTTCTCGCGGACGCGGTCGAAGATGACGATGGAGTCGTTCACCGAATAGCCGGTGATGGTCAGCATCGCGGCCACGACGTTGAGGGACAGGTCGTAGCCGACGAAGGTCAGCATCGACACGGTGATGAGGATGTCGTGGGCGACCGCCACGACCGCGCCGACCGCGAAGCTGAAGCGGAAGCGGAGACCGACATAGATGAGGATGCCGATCATCGCGAAGACGAACGCGTTGATGCCGCGCTGCCGGAGCTCCGCCCCGATGACCGGGCCGACGAGCTCCTGTCCGATGATCTCGAACCCACCGAGGTCGCTCCCGCGCAGCGCCGCGACGACGGTGTTCGCTCCCTCCTCGAGGCTGGTCCCCTCCTCGGGCCCGGCCTGCGGCAGGCGCACCAGCACGGCGTTGTCCGCGGCGTCGCCGTACTGCTGGACGACCTTCTCCTCTATCACGTCGAGCGCGTCGCGGACGGCGCCCTCGCCCACCGGCTCGTCGAACTCCACGATGATCTGGGTGCCGCCCGAGAAGTCGAGCCCCAGCGGCAGCCCGCCGCGCACGACCAGCATCGCCACTCCGGCGGCGATGATCAGCAGCGAGACCCCGAAGGCGTGCCCGCGCCAGCGGAGGAAGTCGAAGTTCGGCGTCTTGAAGATAGGCATACGCGATCGAGTCTCGCCCCCGACTGGAACCGGGCGGCGCTAGATGCTGAGCGTCGCCGCCCGCCGGCGCGACAGGATCGTCTCGAACAGCGTCCGGGAGACGAATACCGCGGTGAAGATGTTCGAGACCAGGCCGAAGAAGAGCGTGGTGGCGAAGCCGCGGATCGGCCCCGAGCCGAACTGGAAGAGGAACGCGGCGGCGATGAGCGACGCCACGTGCGTGTCGATGATCGTCAGCAGCACCCGGTCGAAGCCGGCCCCCACTGCCGCCGACACGCTCTTGGCGGTGCGCAGCTCCTCCTTGATCCGCTCGAAGATGAGCACGTTGGAGTCGACGCCGATGCCGATCGTCAGAATCAGGCCGGCGATGCCCGGCAGCGTCAGCACGGCGTCGATGTACGCCATGCAACCCATCAGGATGATCAGGTTCATGCCGATCGCCACCACCGCATTGATGCCGGCCAGCTTGTAGTAGCCGAGCATGAAGAGCGCGACGAGGATGAGCCCGGCGACCGAGGCGATGACGCCCGACCGGATGGAGTCGGCGCCCAGCGACGGACCGACCGTGCGCTCCTCGAGGTAGGTCAGCGAGGCCGGCAGCGCGCCCGACCGGAGCGTGATCTGCAGATCCTCGGCCTCCTGCATGGTCACGCCGGTGATCTGACCCTGGTCGGTGATGCGCCCCTGGAGGATCGGCGCCGAGCGCACCTGCCCGTCGAGAATGATGGCCAGGGCGCGGCCGATGTTGTTCCCGCTGATGTCGCCGAACTTCCGCGCGCCCTCCTGGTTGAGCGTGAAGCTGACCGCGGGCTGGTTGAACTCGTCGAGCGAGGGCCGCGCGTTGCGCAGGTCGCGTCCGGTGACGGCGGCGACGCGGCGGACCAGGTAGTAGAGCGGCTGGGAGGAGCCGCCGGGATTGAGCAGGTCGGAGATCTGGCTGACGACCTCCATGTCCGGCGGCACGACGCCGTTGCGCGCCTCGAGGAGCGACTCGCGGCTCGGGGCCGGGCCCTCCTCGACGAGCTTCAGCTCGAGCAGCGCCGTCGACCGGATGAGCTCCTTGGCGCGGGCCACGTCGGAGACGCCTGGGAGCTGGACCAGGATCTGGTCCCCGCCCACCCCGTGGGGCGCGACGATCGGCTCGGCGACGCCGAGCTCGTTGACGCGGCGCTCGATCGTCTCGAGCGCCTGCCGCACGGCCTCCTCGCGCAGCGACTGCGCCACCGGCGCGCGCATGCGGTAGATGTAGGAGCCGCCGGGCCCCGATTCGCGGTTGTAGGAGGCGGAGAGGCGCTCGTCGGCGAGCTGTCGGAACTCGGCGTCCCGCGGCCCCGGCACGCCCTCGATGCGGATCGTCGTCGGGTCCTCGGGCAGAACCGTGACGGCCTCGATGCCCTGCAGCGAGAGCTGCTCGCCGAGCTGCTCGGCCGCCGTCTCGGTCTCGACCTGCAGGGCGTCGTCCGTCTGCACGCGCATCACGAGATGGACGCCGCCCTCGAGGTCGAGGCCGAGCCGAATCCGCTCCTCGGGCGGGTAGACGGCCCAGGCGGCCAGCAACCCGATCGCGAGGATGGCCAGGATCTTCCACTGCAGGTTCTTGCGCATGGTCCACCCCTACTGGTTCGACTCCGCCACGACCGGTTCCTTGCCCTGGTAGCCGCCGACCGCCGCCCGCGAGATCTCGATGCGCACCTTGTCGGCGATCCGGAGCTGCACGGACTTTTCCTGCAGCTTCGTGACCTCCCCGTAGATGCCGCTCGTCGTCACCACCCGGTCGCCCACCTTCAGGTTGCCCTGGAACTCCTGCACCCGCTTCCGCTGCCGGCGCATCGGCAGCAGGATGATGAAGTAGAAGATGAGGAGGATCAGCGCGAACGGCAGGAACTGCACCAGCAGGGGCTGGGCGCCCGCGGGTTGCGCCATCGCGAACAGGGCCGCAGTGTCCAAGAGCTGCATCAATCGTCCGGGAGCTCGTGCCTCGGTCGGCGGGAGTACGCTCGGTGGAAGGCCTGCCTGAACACTTCGAACGCGCCGGAGGCGATAGCTTCCCTCATCCGCCGCATGGTGTCAAGGTAGAAGTGTAGATTATGCAGCGTGTTAAGGGTGGCGGCGGTCATCTCGCGGGCCACGTGCAGATGCCGCAGGTAGGCGCGCGAGAAGTTCCGGCAGGTGTAGCAGCGGCAGTCGGGGTCGGGCGGACGATCGTCCTCGGCGTGGACGGCCCCCTTGATCGAGAGCGGACCGCGGCTCGTGAAGAGCTGCCCGTTGCGCGCGTTGCGGGTGGGAAGCACGCAGTCGAACAGGTCGACCCCGCGTGCCACCGTCTCGACGAGGTCGTCCGGCATGCCGATCCCCATCAGGTAGCGAGGCCGGTCGGCGGGCAGCCCGGCGGCGGTCAGGCCGGCCGTCTCGTACATCACCGCCGGCGGCTCGCCGACGCTCAACCCGCCGATGGCGTAGGCGTCGAAGTCGAGCCCCACCGTCTCGCGCGCGCTCACCTCGCGCAGCCCGGGGTGGACGCCTCCCTGCACGACGCCGAACTGCGCCTGGGCCGGCGTCGTCATCGCCTCGCCCCCGCCGGCGCGTCCGGCGCGCCAGGCGAGGAACCGCTCCCGCGAGCGCCGCGCCCAGCGGAGCGTCCGCTCCATCGACGCGTGCGCTTCGTCCTCCGTCGCGGGGTACGGCGTGCACTCGTCGAAGGCCATCGTCAGGTCCGCCCCGAGCCGGACCTGGACGTCGGTCGCGCTTTCCGGCGTGAGGCGGACGGGACGGCCGTCGAGGTGGGAGCGGAACGACACCCCGTCGTCGTCGATCGACCGGCGCGCGCCGAGGCTGAACACCTGGTAGCCGCCGCTGTCGGTCGCGAGAGGGCCGCTCCAGCCCATGAAGCGGTGCAGGCCGCCGCGCCGGGCGACGAGGGCGTCGCCGGGGCGCAGCAGCAGGTGATAGGTGTTGGCGAGGACGACCTGTGCCCCGACGTCGCGCAGGTCGCGCGGGGTGAGCGCCTTCACGACGCCCTGCGTGCCCACCGGCATGAACGCCGGCGTGTCGATGACCCCGTGCGCCGTCCGGAGGGTCCCGGTGCGGGCCGCGCCGTCCGTGCGGGTGACGCGGAAACCGAACGCAGCCGCCACTGCGGTATAGTACACACCTCCTGTGCAGCGCCTGCGCGTCGGGGTCATCTACGGCGGCCGCTCGAGCGAGCACGAGGTGTCGGTCGCGTCCGCCGCTGCCGTCCTCGGCCACCTCGACCCGGCGCGCTACGAATCGGTACCCATCCGCATCGACCGGGACGGCCGGTGGTCGCTGCCCCGGCACCCGCCGCTGGAGGCGTCGGCGCGCGCGGTGATCGAAGGAGCGCGGCGGCCCGGCGAGGGCGACGCTGACGGCGCCGGCGCCAGGCCGGACGAGGCCCTCGTCGAGGCGCACCTGGTCGCCCATCCCCGCCGCGGCACCATCGTCACCCTCCGCCGCGAGGGCGCCGCAGGGGGCGCGGGCCGGCACCCCGGAGCCGGTGGCGTCGACGAAGCCGCTGCGCGCCCCGCCGAGGCCGCGCACCCGGCCACGGTGGCGGGGCTGCCCCTCGACGTGGTCTTCCCCGTGGTCCACGGGCCGTACGGCGAGGACGGGACGCTGCAGGGGCTGTTCGAGCTCGTCAACGTCCCCTACGTCGGGGCGGGCGTCCTCGGCTCGTCGGTCGCGATGGACAAGGCGGTGGCGAAGACCCTGCTCACCGCCCGCGGCCTGCCGCAGGTCGACCACTGCGTGGTCGCGGGGCCCGAATGGGACGCGGACCCGGGCAGGGTGGTCGCCCGGGTCGAGGCCGCCCTCCCCTACCCGGTCTTCGTCAAGCCGTGCAACCTCGGGTCGAGCATCGGGGTGTCGAAGGCGGCGAGCGGGAAGGAGCTGCGGCGGGGGCTGGCCCGGGCGCGCGAGTTCGACCGCAAGCTGCTGGTGGAGGCAGCGGTGGCCGAGGCCCGCGAGATCGAGTGCGCGGTCCTGGGGAACGACACGCCGGAGGTCTCGGTGCCGGGCGAGATCGTCCCGACCGGCGACTTCTACGACTACGACGCCAAGTACCTGGACGACGACCCGGAGCTGATCATCCCCGCGCGGCTCCCCGCGGCGCGGGCCGACGCGGTGCGCGAGATGGCGGCGGAGGCGTTCCGGGCCGTCGAGGGCGCCGGCATGGCGCGCGTCGACTTCCTGCTCTCCGCGGCCGACGACCGCCTCTACGTGAACGAGGTGAACACCATCCCGGGGTTCACTACGATCAGCATGTACGCGAAGCTGTGGGAGGCGTCGGGCCTCCCCTACGGAGCGCTGCTCGACCGCCTGATCGAGCTGGCGCTGGCCCGCCACGCCGCCAGGCAGCGGCTGCGCACCCGCGTGACGGACTGACCGGGGCGGAGATCGGCGCCGCGTGAACCGACGGCGCCGCGTGAACCGACGGCCGCGCCGGTATGCGCCTCAGACGCCGCCCGCCGGGCGCTGCCCCGGCGGCTGGCGGCCGTCCCACACCAGAATGCGGCGGATGCGATCGCCCGGGAGCATTGCGTCGACGACCTCCATCCCGGCCACCACGCGGCCGAACGCGGTGTAGCGGCCGTCGAGGTGCGGCTGCGGCGAGTGGGTGATGAAGAACTGGCTGCCCCCCGTGTCGCGCCAGTCGAGCGCCATGCCGACCGTGCCGCGCAGGTAGGGCAGCTCGTTCAGCTCGTCGCGCAGGGTGTAGCCCGGGCCCCCTTCGCTGTCGTGGCGCGGGTCGCCGCCCTGGACGACGTAGTTGGGCACCACGCGGTGGAAGGAGAGCCCGTCGTAGAACCCGCGGCGGGCGAGCCGCATGAAGTTGTCCGCCGTGAGCGGCGCGTCGAGCACGGCCAGCTCGATCTGGATCGTGCCGCGGTCGGTCTCGATGTAGACGTGCGGCGACACGGGCGGGGCGACGAGATCGGGCGCGCCGTAGTCCGTGCCGGCGGCCGGCGCGGGGCGGATCGCCCGCGCGTAGTCCCCGCCGCCGGGGGCGAGGTCGGCGAGCAGCTCAGCGGCAACGACGCGGACCGCCCAGTCGGGATCGTCGAGCGCGGCGTGGAGCGTCTCGCCCGCGGCGGGGAGGCCGTACGCCGCGAGCGCCCGCAGCACCGCCGCGCGCGCGAGGTACGACGGGTCCGAGAGCCCGGCGCGATAGGCCTCGGCCAGCGCGGCCTCGCCGGCCGGCGGCCGGAGCTCGCCCAGCAGGCGGGCCGCCGTCCTGCGCACGACGACGTCCGACGCCCGCAGGCACGCGGTCAGCGTCGCGCCGGCGCTCGGCGCGCCGACCGCGGCCAGCGCCTCCAGGACGTTGGGCAGGACCCGTTCGTCCGGGTCGTCGAGCATCGCGGTCAGGCGCGCCGCCGCGGCCTCGGGATCGACCTGCCGCATGGCGTCGGCCACGGCGCGCCGCACGCGCCAGTCCGGGTCCGGGCCGAGGCCGGACAGCATGCGCAGGAAGGCCGCCGGATCGGCCGCGGCGAGGGCGCGCAGAGAGGCGGCGCGGAGCGGCGCCCACGAATGGGTCATGAGCTCGGTGAAGACCGGCACCGACGCCGCGTTGCCGTGGCTCGCCAGGGCGTCGACCGCCTCCAGCCGGAGCATCGGGTCGAGGCTGCGGATGCGCACGAAGCGGTCGAGCGCCGCCGCGGCGGCCGCATCGTCGATCGCCCCGAGCGCCCGCACGGCGCTGACGACGACGCGGCCGTCCCGCCGGTCGCGGTCGAGGAGGCCGGCGAGCGTCTCGACGGCGCGCGGGTCGCCCAGCGCTCCGAGGCCCCGGGCGGCGAAGGCGACGCCGATCGAGCCCCGGATGTTGGCCAGCGTGGTGAGAGCGTCGAACGCGCGCGGGTCCTCGATGGCCTGCAGCGCGTAGGCCACGGGCCACCACCAGAGGATGGGCTGGCCGTCCTCGAAGAGGATGGCCTCCGCGAGCGGCTCATACGCGCCCAGGCCGACCAGCGCGTAGACCGCGAGCCGGAAGGCCTCGACCTCGTCGGGCTGCGGGAAGGACACGTCCTCCGGATCGATGTCGAAGGCCGCGGAGCGGTACGCCTCGACGACGGCGCCGATGGCGCCGGCCGCGGTCTCGTCCCCGACCCGGCCGAGCGCCTCCGCGGCGCGCCCCCGCACCCTGGGCGACGGATCCTCGAGGGCGAGCCGGAGCGGGGCCGCAGCCGCCGGGTCGCCGATCAGCCCGAGGGCGAACGCGGCCATCAGCCGCACCTCGGCCTCCGGCTCGTCGGCCCCGACACGGCGCGCGAGCGGCTCGACCGCCTCCGCGAGCCCGACCCGACCGAGCGCGAGGGCAGCGCGCCGCCGGATTCGCGAGCTCGGATCGTCGAGGTAGGCGATGAGCTGCGGCTGCCGGCGCGGGGGCGAGTCGGCGCCGGCCGCCGCGGCCTCGGAGCGGGAGCCGGAGGCGGCGCCGGGCAGCCCGCCGGGGTCCGCCGGGGCGTCGCCCACGATGCGCCGATCCTCGAAGCGCAGGATGGTCGCGAGCTTCTGGTCCGTGGTCGGAGCGACCGGGAGCACGGGCGACGGGCCCCCGGCGCAGGCGCCCGCGGCGCCAACGGCCGCGCCGAGGCCGGCGGCGAGGCAAACACGGACAACCAGCGCCCGGGCAATCAGCAGGACGCAGGGAACCCCGGAGGAATGGCGGCGGGAATCGGCCCTGACCATCGCCG
>JAGWAJ010000063.1 GCA_021296475.1 Acidobacteriota bacterium | reverse complement strand
CCCCCGGGGCAGCGCCGTGTTGCAGGGCGGTGGGGGGGGCGGACCAGTGCGGCGGGCTGGCGGCGGCGCGGGCGGCCGCCACCGCGGCGAGGACGGCGAGCGTCGTTCCTGCGGGCGCCAGGGTCGGACGCCTTGGGACGACCATGCCCACCGCGGACCTCGGTCCGCCCGGGCTACGGCGCGGCGAGCGAGAAGCGGGCGATCTCTTCATCGTTGCGGGCGACCACATGCCGGTTGGCGTATGCCGGGTGCGACCAGTTGACGTACGGCCCCTGGGCGCGGCGCCGGACGTAGGGGCTCGTCGGGGCGATCAGGCGGGTGCGGCTGATCTCGTCGTAGCCCTCGGGCGAGAGGCGGGCGATCACGAGGTCGCCCCCGTCGGTGTTGATGAAGTAGCGGTCCCCGTGGCGGACGAAGAAAGCGGTCGCCCAGCGCGCGGGGTCGCGGATGAGCGCCTCGGTCTCCCAGACGCGGCGCCCGGTCCGGAGCTCCAGACACCGCAAGACGCCCTCGCCGTCGACGCCGTACACGTAGTCGCCCTCGATGACCGGCGTGCTGATGACGGAGTCGAGCGTGTTGAAGTCGCGCCCGTGCTCCGGGTCGCTCTCGCCGACGCCCTGCCAGATGAGCGTGGCGTCCGGGTGCGTCTCCGCCAGGCGCAACATCCGCGCGCCGCCCCACTGCGAGGTGACGAAAAGATACGGGCCGCTCCGGACGGGCGTCGGCACGCTCATCCCCATGTCGACGACGTGCGGCACCTCCCAGTAGACGGCGCCCGTCGCCGGGTCGAGGGCGCTGATCGCGCGCGGGTGCCAGATGATGAGTTGCGGCACCCCGGCGGCGTCGATGAGGAAGGGGGCCGAGTAGCCCGGCTCCCAATCGGACGACAGCGCCTCCCAGAGCACATCCCCGGTCCGCTTGTCGAACGCGATGACCTTGGCGTCGGGCTCGCCTCCCACCAGGCAGATGAGCCTGTCCCCGTCGACCAGCGGCGCACCGCTGATGCCCCAAGAGGGGACGGCGGCGTTGAAGTCGCGGACGTAGTCCTTCCGCCACAGGACGCTTCCGTCCGCGACGTCGAGCGCCAGCAGGTTGCCCATCGCGCCGAGGGCATAGACGCGATCGCCGTCAACGGTCGGCGTCGCGCGCGGCCCAATCGCATAGGCGAGCTGCAGGCCCGCGTAGTTGGTCTCCCACTCGTGCGTCCAGAGGACGGCCCCGGTCGCCTCGTCCAGCGCGAGGATCCGCTCCACCGCCGCCGTGCTGCGCGGGTCGGGGCGCTGCGCGTCGGTCACGAACACCCGGCCGTCCGCCACCGCCGGCCCCGCGTACCCGCCGTGGATCGGCACTCGCCAGGTAGCACGCAGGCCGCCCTCCGGGAAGGTCTCGACGATGCCGCTCTCGGTCCAGACGCCGAGCCGGCCCGCCCCCCGCCACTCGGGCCAGTCCGCGGCGCGGAGCGGCCACGCGGCGGCGCAGAGGATGGCGGCGGCGACGACGGTGCGGGGCATGGCGCGCATCAGCGACATCGTCTCACAGGCAGACCGGCTGCGGGGCGGCAGCGCCCGGCGCCACCTGTGCTTGCGACTCGGCCACGGGCTGCGGCGCGCGTCACCGAACCCGCGGCTCGGGGCTGAGCGGGTGCCCCCATCGAAGCCCCGGGAAGCGCGCGAAGTCGCTGTCGGTCGTGATCACTTCGCATCCATGCTCCATCGCCAGGGCCGCGAGATACGCGTCCGTCACCAACGGCCCTTCGACATCTCGACACAGGCTGGTGAAGATGTCCCAGTGCTGGTGGCCCGGCGCCACGACCACCGCGCGCGGCCGGGTCACGAGACCGTGACAGAAGGCAATAGCCGTGTCCATGGGCGTGGGAGGGTCGAAGATCCTGCCGTTCGTCACGATGCGCAGGAATCCGGCGAGCACGATCTCCGCCAAGGCGAAAGGTGCGACCGAACCGGTCAACGAGCGGAGCCATGCCGCGTAGCGCCGATGCTCGGGCGCGTCTTCGCGGTGTGCATAGATGAGCACGTTGACGTCCGGAAGCTGCATCGATTACTCAGGCCTCGCGTGCCGTTCGACGTCGTCGATTTCGAGCAGCGCGGACGTCCTGTCGACATTGTGGTGCGAGAATCGGCCACCCGCCCCGAACGTGATCAACTCGAACGGTTCGGCGTCGCTCTCCGGCGTCGGCGTTGTCATGAGCATGCGAACCGCCTGTTCGACCACCCGGCTGACCGAGGTACCGGACTCCGCCGCCCGCCGTTTGAGTTGCATGAAGAGGCGGTCGTCGAGCGTGATCGTCGTCCTCATGATGCATGATCATACTCCGGCTTCATCATCACATCACCGGACATCACCGGGGCGTGACTCAGGACGTCGGGGAGGCCCTGCAGCTCGACACCGGGGATCCGGACGAGATGCCGCTCGTCAGCGGCGAGCCCGGACATGATGCGGGCGGGGCGCCGGAGAGAACGATCATGAGCGACAGGCGAATTCGGATCGCGGCGGGCGGCGTGGTCGTGTCGGCCGCCCTCAATGATTCGACGACGGCCGACGCGTTGTGGGACGCCTTGCCGATTACCGGCCAGGTCCAGACCTGGGGCGACGAGATCTACTTCTCGATCCCGGTCGAGGCAGAGGAAGCGGCCGACGCGCAGGCGACGGTCGACAAGGGGGCCGTGGCGTACTGGGCGCCCGGCGGTGCGCTCTGCCTCTTCTGGGGACCGACGCCGATGAGCCGCGGCGACGAGATCCGGCCCGCGAGTCCCGTCAACGTCCTCGGTGCAATCGACGGCGACCCGACCGTTCTGGCCCGCGTCGAGGACGGCGCCGAGATTACGGTCGAGCGCATTCGCCGCGCGCCCTGACGGACACGGAACGGGCGCGGCCTCGACCTGCGCGCCGTCCGCGGGCGCTCCCCTCAGCCCGCCAGGCGCGCCAGGGCCCCGTCGAGCGCCCGCCGCGTGAAGACCGGGATCATGGCGCGGCGGTACTCGGCGCTGGCGTGGATGTCGCTGTTGAGGTCGTCGATGCCGGCGCCGCCGAAGCGCGCGGCCGCCGCCGCCGTCTCCGACGAGGCCGGCTGGCCGCCGAGGGCCGCCTCGACGTTGGACAGGCGCACCGGGCTCGAGGCCGCTCCCGTCAGCCCGATGCGGGCGGACGCGATCAAACCGCCGCGAACCTCGAGGGCTGCCGCCACCCCGACGATGGCGAACCGCGATGCCTGCTGGTGCAGCTTGGCGTACGCCGCCGTGCGCACCGGCGCGAAAGTCACCCGGGCGAGCACCTCGTCCGGCGCCAGGTCGACGGTGAAGACCCCCTGCACGAAATCGCGCGCCGCGACCACCCGCCAGCCCTTCGACCCCTTGATGTGCAGGTCGGCATCGACGGCGAGCATGACGGCGGGGTAGTCCGCGGCGGGGTCGGCATGCGCGAGGCTGCCGCCGAGGGTGCCGCGGTTGCGGACCTGCGGATCGCCGATGACGGCCGCCGCGTCCGCGACGGCCGGGCAGCGCTCCCGCAGCAACGGCGAGGTCGCCACGTCGTGGTGCGTGGTCCCGGCGCCGATCTCGATCTTCCTGTCCACCTCGCGGATCCCGGCGAAGTCCGGGATGTGGGCGATGTCGATGAGGACGGTCGGCTCGCTCAGCCGCAGCTTCATCAGCGGGACAAGGCTGTGCCCGCCCGCGATCAGCTTCCCCGCGCCGCCGGCGGCGGCCAGCTTCGCCACCGCATCGTCGAGCGAGGTCGCGCGTTCGTACTCGAAAGCGGTCGGAATCACGCCTGTCCTCCGTTGATGACGCGCCACAGCCGCTCGGGCCTCAGCATCATGTCGACGTGCCGCACACCGAAACCGCTCAGCGCGTCGACGGCGGCGGAAACGATGCACGGCGTCGAGCCGATCGTCCCGGCCTCGCCGACCCCCTTTGCGCCGAGCGGATTGACCGGCGTCGGCGTCACCGTGCTCTCGAGCTCGAAGCGCGGGAAGTCGCTGGCGCGCGGGATGGCGTAGTCCATGAACGACCCGGTCAGCGGCTGCCCGTCGTCGGAGTAGGCCACCTCCTCGATCAGCGCCTGCCCGATGCCCTGGGCGAGGCCGCCGTGAATCTGCCCCTCGACGATGAGCGGATTGATGAGATGCCCGGCGTCATCGACCGCCACCATCTTCAGCAGCCGAGGCTCGCCGGTGTCGCGGTCGACCTCCAGCATCGCGATATGGCAGCCGAACGGGTAGGTGTTGTTCGAGGGCTCGAAGAACGCCTCCTCGCTCAAGCCCGGCTCGAGCCCCTCCGGAAGCTTGACCGGGCGGTACGCGTAGCCCGCGACATCGGCGAAGGACTTCGCGGACGACGGCGACCCCTTGACCGAGATCGTGCCGTTCTCGAATACGAGGTCGCCCTCGTGCGCCTCGAGGAGCGCGGCGGCGAACTTCGCCATCTTCTTCTTGACCTTGCCGCCGGCGAGGTGGAGCGCTGCCCCGCCGACCGCCTGCGAGCGGCTGCCGAAGGTGCCGATGCCCTGCTTGACGACCCCGGTGTCCCCGTGGTGGATGCGCACGTGCTCCATCGGGATGCCGAGCTGGTCCGCGAGCATCTGGGCGAAGGTGGTCTCGTTGCCCTGGCCGTGCGGAGAGGCGCCGGTGGTGGCGCTCACCCGCCCGTCGCGCTCCACGGTCACCTGGGAGTGCTCCCAGCCGCCGGTCGGGAGCCCCGACGACGGGCCGACGCCGCAGACCTCGACGTACATCGAAAGGCCCAGCCCCACGAGCCGCCCCTCCGCCCGGGCGGCGTCGCGTTCGGCCTTGAGTCCTTCCCACCCCGCCTTCTCGAGCGCGCGGTCGAGCGCCTTCGCGTAGTCGCCCGAGTCGTAGACCGCGCCGGTCTGCGTCTTGAACGGGAACCGGTCGGAAGGGATGAAGTTGCGGCGCCGGACCTCGGCCGGGTCCACGCCCAGCTCGCGCGCGAGCATGTCCATCGCCCGTTCCACGAAGTAGATCGCCTCCGGGCGCCCGGCGCCGCGATAGGCGTCGGTCGGCGTCTTGTTGGTGAACACCTCCGTGAGCGTGGCGCGGATGGCCGGGATGGCGTAGACGTTGCTGGCCATCGTCATCGTCAGCGTCGGGATGGCCGCCGTGAGCAGCATGTTGTAGGCGCCGATGTCGGCGACCAGGCGCAGCTTGAGGCCGAGCACGGTCCCGTCGCGGCGCGCCGCGAGGTCGACGTAGGCAAGGATGTCGCGCCCGTGGATGGTGCACAGGAACGCCTCCGAGCGGTCCTCCACCCACTTGAGCGGCAGGCCGAGTCGCTTGCTGAGCGCGGCGGCGACGTACTCCTCCCCGTAGATGTTGATCTTCGAGCCGAATCCGCCCCCCACCTCCGGCGCGATCGCCCGCACCTGGTCCTGCCCGAGGCCGGTGAGCGCGGCGATGAAGGTGCGCAGGATGTGCGGGTTCTGGGTCGACGACCAGATGGTCATCGCGTCCTTGCCCGGCTCGTAGTGGGCGACGACGCCGCGCGGCTCGATCGAGGTCGGCGCGAGCCGGTGGTTGACCATGCGCTGCGAAACCACGACGTCGGCCTCGGCGAACGCCTGGTCGATCGCCGTGTCGTCGACGGCCTTCGGGCTCGCCCCGGTGCCGCTCGGGAGCGGCCCAACGGCAGCGTTGTTCGGGAAGTCGGCGTGGAGCACGGCGGGCTGCCCGGTCAGGGCCTGCTCGGGATCGACCACCACCGGCAGCGGGTCGTACTCGATCGTGACGGCGTCCGCCGCATCGCGCGCCACGTAGCGGTCGCGCGCGACGACTACCGCTACCGGCTCGCCCACGTAGCGCACCACATCGGATGCCACCGCGCGGTGGTCCGGCGACGGGAACGGGGTCCCGATCGGCATCGGTCCGAGGAACTCGGCGATCTGCGCGCCGGTGAAGACGGCCTCGACGCCGTCGACCGCCTCCGCGGCGCTCGTGTCGATCGACCGGATGCGGCCATGCGCGATGTCGCTCCGCTTGAAGGCCAGGTGCTGCATCCCGGTGATCTTCACGTCGTCGACGTAGGTGCCGCGCCCCTGAATGAGCCGCGGGTCCTCGCGCCGTTTCACGCGCTGGCCGACGAGCTTCGGCAGGACGGGAGACGCCATTCCTACCTCCCGCTCCCGCTCGCCGCCGCGTGCTGAATCGCGTTGACGATGTGCTGGTAGCCGGTGCAACGGCAGAGGTTGCCGTCGAGGCCGTCGCGGATCTGCTGCTCGGTCGGCGCGGGATTGTCGTGCAGGAGGGTCACCGCGGACATGATCATGCCGGGCGTGCAGTAGCCGCACTGCAGGCCGTGCTCCTCCCAGAAGCCCTCCTGCAACGGGTGCAGCCGGTCGCCGTCGGCGAGGCCCTCGATCGTCGTCACCTCGGCGCCATCCGCCTGGACCGCGAAGACCGTGCACGACTTGGCGCTGCGCCCGTCCACCAACACCGTGCACGCGCCGCACTGGCTGGTGTCGCAGCCGACGTGGGTGCCGGTCAGGTTGAGCTGCTCGCGCAGGAAATGAACCAGCAGCAGGCGCGTTTCCACCTCCGCGCTCCGCTTCCGTCCATTGACGGTGATCGAGACTCGGGCCATTCGGTCCCCCCTCCCAGGTAGGCGCATAGCCTACCGGGGGCCGCCGTCGCGCGACAAGCGGCGGGGGCCCACCGAGCGCTCACGGTGGGCCGGGCGAGCCGGCGACCGACGGCGGTCGGAAGACGATCCCGGGCTCAGAAGATGGCGATCGGGTTGACCGGCGACCCCGTGCCGCCCGGCACCCGGAGCGGCGCGATCACCAGCAGGAACTCCCAGCGGCCGAGGCGTGCCGCGGTCTCGGCCGCGGCATCGAGGTCGATGTTGTCGAGCAGGTTCATGCCCCGCGCAACGATGGCGAAGCGGTGGATCGGATTCACGCGCAGGCCCGGCACGCTGTTCGCCGCCTCGTGCACGGAGTCGGCGCCGAGGAGCGCAATGTCGCGCTCGGCGAGGAACGGGATCACGGATGCGTCCCACCCGGCCATCTCGCGGGTCGGGCCCACCTCCGCGCGGCGCACCCAGCGGCCCGTGCGAAGCAGCAGCGCGTCGCCGGGTCCGAGCCGCACGCCGGCGAACTCCTCCCACGCCTCGATGTCCTCGCGGTAGAGCTTCGTGCCTGGCTCGAGGTAGGGCACCCCCTTCAGCCGCGGCATGTCGACCAGGACGCCGCGCGTCACCAGGCCGTCCTTCATCTGCGTCGTGTCCATCAGCGAGCAGCCGCCGTCGGTCACCACGTCGCGGTAGTCGTGCCCGTTGTACAGCCGGTCCTTGTAGAAGACGTGGCACAGCCCGTCGAGGTGGGAGTAGGTGATGCCGTGGAAGTACACCTCGACCCGGTCGCCGGAGTTCTGCCCTTCCGGGTTGACGCGCATCTGCAGCACGTAGGGCTCGGCGGCGTCGGCGGCCTCCGCGGTCAGGAAGTCGTGCGACAGGGAGACCGTCTCGCCGGTCTCGACGAGCGCGGCCGCCGCCCGGCGCTTCTCCGGGGTCATCAGGTTGGCGGCGCCGATCTGGTCGTCCTCGCCCCAGCGGCCCCAGTTCGACAGCTCCTCCATCCAGCGATCGAACTGCTCGATCGTGACCGGCTCGCGCGCCGGCTGCGCGTGCGCGTCCGCCGCCGGGCCGCACAGGAGCGCGCCGGCGAGGCTCGTGGCCGCGCATCGCGTCAGGGTGGTCTTCATCAGTCCTCCGTTCGGCGGGACGCAGCCTCCGTCCCGTCACGCGCACCTGGCGCCCAGCCCATCGTAGACGAACGCCCCGCGGATTGCGGCACGGTCGGTCGCATCGACCCCGGCCCCGGACATCGCCGGCAGCCAGTGCGAGCGGACGGTCGAGACGATGCGGTCGAAGATGCCGGCGGCCTCGTCGTCGCGGAGCAGGAACCGCCCGCGGCCGCTCAACAGGTTGTCCCGGGCGGCGTGGCGGCCGAGCCGACCGCACGTCATCGCGAGGTCGCGCCGCTCGCGCGAGATCACCGGCGACGGCGTCAGGTCGTACGCCGGGCTCAGACGCCAGCGATGGCCGACCGCGACTATCGCGTGGTTGCGCGGATGATCATCGAGATTCGAGACTGCCGCGTTGAAGCACATGCGGCCGAACAGCTCGCGCAGATCGGCCCGCGGATTGGCGCTGCAGCGCCGGATCTCGTCAGCCAGGGCGAGATACGACCATTCGCGCCGGTCGCCCACGCCGTCTCCCGCGCGGAGCAGGGTTAGCGCGCTCACCATGCGGTGTCGCCGCCAGCCGTCCTCCGCACCGTCACGATCGAAGCGGCGCACGAGCAGCACATCCCGCCCGGCGACCGTCTCGCGGCGGCTGTCGGCAGTGCGGAGGCCCGCGGCCCGGGCAAGGGCGAGCATGCCGTGCTCGACGCGCGGGTGATTCCAGCGGTCGTTCCGGCGAGGGAACTTGGCGATCCAGAGAATCCCGTCCTCCTCGACGACCGCCTTTGGCCGGGCGCCGCCAAGAGACGTACCCGGGAAGAGGAGCTCTTCGACCAGTCGGCCGGACGGCCCGGCGCGGGCGGGACGTCCGGCGACCACGGCCTCGGCCGCCCGGCGCAACCGGTCGAGATCCGATGCGCGCGCCAACTGCCCGACCGGCGCGGGCGGTTCCACCCGCACGCCGAATCCGAGCGCCCCGGCCCGGTCGTCGGGCCCCTGCAACAGGTAGTCGAACTCGTCGCTCTCGGTCACGCCGGCGCGGCGGTCGATCACGAGCCGGCCCCAAGCGTCCGGCATCGCATCCCGGATCGCGCCGAAGAACCCGCCCAGGCGCGCCGTCTCGTGGACGCGGCTGGACAGCCGCAGTTCGACCGGGTCGAGCTCGACCGCGTCCGGCCGCTCGCGGTAGCGGCGGCCGTAGACGAAGGCACCCGCAGAATCGCCGGTCGGCCCCGTCGACACGCGGAACCGTCCCGCGGTCACGAACGACGTGGCGCCGGGCAGCACCACGTAGACGAAGCACTCCCGTTCAGAAGTCATCCGCGAGACGTTGCGGGCGCCGGGCACGCGTCGGCATTCGGGCGCGCTCGAGCGCCTTCCCCTCGTCGTCGCGGTCCGGGTCGCCCACCTCGTTCATCGGCGACAGCAGACCCAGCGCCCAGAGCGCACCCAGGTAGGCGGCGACACCGGTGGACGCCTTTCCCCTCTCGACGTCGGCTATCACGAAGCGCGACACCCCCACCCGCTGCGCCAGTGCCTCCTGCGTCAGCCTGCGCCGCAGCCGCGCGATGCGGATGTTGCGCCCCAACCGTTCCAGCGTGTCCTGTACCGCGGCAGGCGGCGATTCGGCGATCCGGGTGCGACTCGGCATGTAAGGTGAAGATATCGCACGCGGAGTATCCGTGGGCTTGGGCAATCACGGGTTGCCGCGACGCCATCTCCTCCCGCAGCGTGTTGCGGGCAGCGCTTCGTGAGTACCACGACGCATCGACCCCGCAGGTCGTGCAGAGCCTCGTCGCGGATGCGCAACGCTGGCGGGAGCTCGGCGGTGATTCGCAGGACGATTACGTCGAGCGCCTGGAAAGCGCGGGTTCCCCGCCCGCCGCTCAGCGCAGAGGGTCGCGATTCCCGTCGAACGCCGAGCCGCAACCGGCGGTGCACAGGGTCGCGGGGTCGGGTCCCTCGCCGGCCGCGAACTCCTGCTCCTCGACGCGTGCCCCCGCGAGGAGCGCCGGCATCCCGTAGTTGCCCTCGTGGCAGCGCGGCTCCTTGTAGATGCGGTTCGCCTCGTTGCTCTGCAGGCTCAGCTCGAGAGCCACCGTCCACGGCCGCGTCCACGTCGTCGGGTCGTCCATGGTGACGACGTACTCCAGCGTCTCCGCGTCGAGCCGCGTCCAGCGTTCCACCAGGTGCAGGTTCTCGCGCGAGCCCTGGTAGTCGGTCTTGGGGCTGAAGTTGGTGACGTCGACGACCAGCGTGTCACCCTCCCACCGGCCGCGCGAGTCGCCCCACCACTGCCGGATGTGCGGGGGCAGGTGGGGCCGGTCGGTCACGGGGATGACGCGCTGCCAGCCCTGCCCCTGCCCGGTGTCGTAGAAGATCGACACCGTCTCCGGCGACTGCACGACCTGGAGGAAGTACCCCGCGATGCCTCCGAAGTCGGGCAGGCGGGCCGACATGCAGCGCTCCCCCAGGCCCCGGTCCTCCGGATTGTCCGAGCGATTGAAGGCGCTGGTCGGATAGGATGGGGGCGGCTCGGCCCGCCTCGGGGACGTGGGCCCGTACTCCCCGCCGGCACAGCCGGGCATCGGTCGGCTGCAGCAGCGCGAGCTGGTACTCGCGGAAGGCCGCCTGCCGCGCCCGTACCTCCGCCGCGATGGCAGGAATCCGCCCGTCCGGCGGATCGACGATCAGCGACGTCCGGTTGCCGGTCTGCTTGTGGGTGAAGAATATCGCCCGGTTGTAGGCTCCCCCGACGTCCTGCTCGCTCCCGCGCTCGGACCGTGGATCCTGGGCCAGCAGCGCCGACCGCTCCCGATCGAGCTCGGCCCGCTCCTCTTCGGTGAACTCCGTCTGACCCGCGAACCGCGCCGGGCGCTGGAGGGGAATCGCGGTTTCCGTGGTCCAGATGCCCTGCAGGTCCGGCTCTCCCCACGGCGTCCGCGCGGCCGGTTCAGCCCCCTCAGGCGCCTGGGCCTGCCCCGTGGCCGGCGCAGGTGTCAGGAACCCGACCGCCACCAGAACGGCCACCGCTACACCGATCGTCTCGACCAGTCGTCTGCTCATGTCGGACCTCGTGCACTCTCGACCACGGGAACCCCGCGCACCGGCTGTAGCGCCAGCGAAGCGCCCACGCGCCCGTCGGGGCGCGCCTGGCCCCACCATTCGTCGCCTGACGGCTCCGCCTGGTGCCCAACCGACCCTGCTGGGAGTCTGCACCGTTCTACGGCGCAGGTTCCTAGCGCCGCAACGGGTTGATCTCGTCCCCCTGCTCCGCGAATCCCGCCGCGAAGCCGCCGCATCCCGCCGTGCAGAGGGTGGCGGGGTCGGGCCCCTCGCCGGCCGCGAACTCCTGCTCCTCGACGCGCGCACCCGCGAGCAGGGCCGGCAGCCCGTAGTTGCCTTCGTGGCAGCGCGGCTCCTTGTAGATCCGGTTCGCCTGGTTGTCCTGCAGGCTGAACTCCATCGCCACCGTCCACGGCCGCGCCCACGTCGTCGGATCGCTCATCGTGACGACGTAGTCCAGCGTCGCCGCGTCGCGGCGCGTCCAGCGCTCGACCAGGTGCAGGTTCTCCCGCGAGCCCTGGTAGTCGGTCTTGGGACTGAAGTTGGTGACGTCGACGACCAGCGTGTCGCCTTCCCACCGGCCGCGCGAGTCCCCCCACCACTGCCGGAGGTGCGACGGCAGGTGTGGGCGGTCGGTCACCGGGATGACTCGCTGCCAGCCCTGCCCCTGCCCCGTGTCGTAGAAGATCGAAACCGTCTCCGGCGACTGCACGATCTGCAGGAAGTACCCCGCGACGCTCCCGAAGTTCGGCAGGAGGGCCTGCATGCACCGCTCTCCCAGCCCCCGGTCCTCCGGATTGTCCGACCGGTTGAAGGAGCTGACGGGGTAGGACGGCGGCGGCTCGGCCCGGCGCGGCGACGGGGGCCCGTACTCACCGCCCGTGCAACCGGGCAGACCGTTGCGGCAGACGTCGGTCGGTTGCAGAAGCGCGAGCTGATACTCGCGGAAGGCGGCACGCCTCGCCTGCGCCTCCGCCGTGATCGGCGGAATCCGCCCGTCCGGCGGATCCACGATGAGCGACGTCCGCCGGCCCAGGTGCTTGTGGGTCAGGAAGATGGCGGCGCTGTATGCGCCCCCGACGTCCTGCTCGCTGCCGCGATCGTTCCGCCGCCGATCGAGGCCGATGATGCGCGCGCGTTCCCGGTCCAGCTCGGCCCGTTCCTCGTCCGTGAGGAACTCGCGCCCCGCGAACCGCGCCGGGCGCTGCAGGGGAATCTCGTAGTCGCTGGTCCAGATGCCCTGCAGGTCCGGCTCCCCCCACGCGGTCGGCTCTGCCGGGGCCGCCTCCGGCGGCTCCGGGGCATCCTGCGCCTGGCCCGCGACGGGAACCGGCGCCAGCTCCAGGAGCAACCCCACGGCCCCTACCGCCGCCGCTACGCCGATCAGCTCGAGCATTCGTCGGGTCATGTCTCCCCTCACGCACTTGCACGAAGCACGGACCGCTCGTTCACGACCTTGCTACACCCGCATCCGGGCGAAGTCAAGCGCGAAAACGGCTGGGCAACGCGTGCACGGGTTCGCGCGCGTTAAACTCGTGCCCGGGCTCGCGCGCGCCACAGTCGTGCCCGCAGCGGCCGGAGGGTGTCTCCGGACGGCGCCCTGCCGCTTCGCGGCGCAGGCTACTTCCGCACGGGAACGTAGATCTCCCGCTGCTCGCGGAACTCGGCCGACTTCTCCTCGAGGCCGACCTCGACCGCTTCCGATTCGCCGACGCCCCGTTCGGCCGCGAAGTCGCGGATCTGCTGCGTGATCTCCATGCTGCAGAACTTCGGGCCGCACATCGAGCAGAAGTGCGCGACCTTCGCGCCGTCGGCGGGGAGCGTCGCGTCGTGGTAGGCACGGGCGGTCACCGGGTCGAGGGCCAGGTTGAACTGGTCCTCCCAGCGGAACTCGAAGCGCGCCTTCGACAGCGCGTCGTCCCGCTCCTGCGCGCGGGGGTGCCCCTTGGCGAGGTCCGCGGCGTGGGCGGCGATCTTGTAGGCGATGACGCCCTGCTTGACGTCCTCCCGGTCGGGGAGGCCGAGATGCTCCTTCGGCGTGACGTAGCAGAGCATCGCGGTGCCGTACCAGCCGATCATCGCGGCGCCGATGCCGGACGTCACGTGGTCGTAGCCGGGCGCGATGTCCGTCGTCAGGGGCCCGAGGGTGTAGAACGGCGCCTCGCCGCACCACTCGAGCTGCTTGTCCATGTTCTCGCGGATGAGGTGCATCGGGACGTGCCCCGGCCCCTCGTTCATCACCTGGACGTCGTACTCCCACGCGATGCGGGTCAGCTCCCCCTGCGTCCGGAGCTCGGCGAACTGCGCCTCGTCGTTGGCGTCGGCGATCGAGCCGGGCCGCAGGCCGTCGCCCAGCGAGAACGACACGTCGTAGGCGCGCATGATCTCGCAGATCTCGCGGAAGTGGGCGTAGGCGAAGTTCTCCTCGTGGTGCGCGAGGCACCACTTGGCGTGAATCGACCCGCCGCGCGAGACGATGCCCGTCACGCGCCGCGCCGTCGCCGGCACGTAGCGCAGCAGCACGCCCGCGTGCACGGTGAAGTAGTCGACGCCCTGCTCGGCCTGCTCGATCAGCGTGTCGCGGTAGATCTCCCAGGTGAGGTCCTCGGGCCGTCCCCCCACCTTCTCCAGCGCCTGGTAGATCGGCACCGTGCCGACCGGCACCGGCGCGTTGCGGACGATCCACTCGCGGGTCTCGTGGATGTCGGGGCCGGTCGACAGATCCATGATCGTGTCGGCCCCCCACAGCGTGGCCCAGCGGAGCTTCTCCACCTCCTCGTCGATCGAGGAGCTGACGGCGGAGTTGCCGATGTTCGCATTGATCTTCACGAGGAAGCGCCGCCCGATCGCCATCGGCTCCAGCTCCGGATGGTTTACGTTGGCGGGGATGATCGCCCGGCCGCGGGCGACCTCCGACCGCACCGTCTCCGGGTCGAGCCCCTCCCGCAGCGCCACGAACTCCATCTCCGGGGTGATCTCGCCCCGCCGCGCGTAGTGCATCTGGGTGACCGGGCCGGTGCCCCGCACGACCGGACGGCGGAGCGAGGCGGGGATCTGCGCGGAGCCGGGGCTCCGTCCGGCGGGCGCCACGTCGACGACGTCGCCGCGGTCGGCGATCCACGGCCGCCGGAGCGCCGGCAGCCCCGTCCGGACGTCACTCTCGTGGGGACCGCTCGTGTCGTAGACGCGCAGCGGCGGCTCGCCGGCGGACAGGGCGATCTCCCGCATCGGCACCCGGACCCGCCCGTCGCCCGCGTAGACCTTGCGGGAGCCCGGGTAGGCGGCGGCGAAGCTCGACGCGACGGTGGACCGGGTATCTAGGGAGGCGGCCGGACTTGCCATGAATCCTCCTGGCGGAATCGCGGACGAATATAGCACGCGGCATCGGCGGCTCCCGCTGTACGCTCGGGGGCGCGCCGGGCTCCAGCGCGACGGCTCCGAACGCGCCTACAGCTTCCGGAGCACGAAGCACTTCAGGTACGACGTCTCCGGCACCGAGACCAGCATGGGGTGATCGCGGGCCTGCCGGCGCCGCTCCACGACGCGAACGTCGGCCCGCGCGTCGGCGGCCGCGTCCGCCAGGATGCGCGCGAACGTCGGCTCGTCCACATGGTACGAGCAACTCGACGTCACGAGCGTGCCGCCTGGCTCGAGGATGCGCAGCGCCCGCAGGTTGATCTCCTTGTAGCCCGCCATGGCCCGCTCCGCCGCCTTGCGGTTCTTGGCGAACGCGGGCGGGTCGAGCACGACGGTGTCGAACCGCTCGCCGGCGCGGTCGTGGTCGCGCAAAGTGTCGAAGACGTTGCCGGCGCGGGCCTCGACGAGCGGGGCGTCGTTGTGGGCGGCGTGCCGGGCGACGGCGGCCACGGCGCTCTCCGCGACGTCGACGGCCTGCACGGCGTCGCTGGCCGGAGCCACCTGCAGCGCGAAAGCCCCGGTGTAGCTGAAGCCGTCGAGCACCCGGCCGCGGGCGTAGCGGGCCGCCGCCAGACGATTCTCCCTCTGATCGAGGAAAAGGCCGGTCTTCTGTCCCTTCCACGGGTCCACGAACAGGCGCACCGCCCCCTCGCGCACCTCCACCTCCTCGGGCACGCGGCCGTACCGCAGCTCGACCGCCTGGTCCAGCCCCTCGAGGCCTCGCACCCGCGGATCGTTGCGCGCCAGGATGCCCGCCGGCGCCACGGCGTCGACGAGCAGGTTGCAGAGGACGGACAGGAGGCGGTCGGTCGCCTGCGTCAGGGTCTGCACGACGAGCGCCTCGCCGTAGCGGTCGACGATCAGTCCGGGCAGCCTGTCGCCCTCGCCGTGGACAAGGCGATACGCCGTCGCGTCGATGTCCAGCGAGTCCCGATAGGCGACCGCCGCCTCGATGCGCGCGCGCCAGAAACCCACGTCGGGGCGGGCGTCCTCGTGCGTCAGCAGGCGGAGCGAAATCGCCGACCGGTCGCTGAAGGTCGCATAGCCCAGCGGGCGGCCCCGCGACCCGACCACGCGCACGATGTCCCCGGCCTCGGCCTCGGCCCGCCGAACGTCGGTCCGGTAGATCCAGGGGTGCCCGGTCCGGAGGCGTCGCTCGCCGCGCGCCGTCAACTCCGCCGTCGGTTCCCGCGCGCGTGCAGCCGCCGACGGGCGCGTCCCGGGAACCGGGGCCCTTTCGGGAGCCGGGTTCGGGATGGGATGGGGGCTGGGGGTGCGGCCCGGGGACGACTCGTCCGCCGCGACCGCGGCGGCCCGCCCCGACGGCGCGGGAGCCGCACGGTCCGCACGGCGGGCAGTGGGGCGGCGCCTGAGTCGCGGCTGACCGGCGGCGCCCCCGCGAGGCGCGGGACCGGACGAGTCCCTGGGCTTGCTCACGGCCGGATCCGCGCGGGGCGCGGCCCCGCCCTCCGGCCGGCGCGAATGCATCTGCCCCCTCGCTGGCTCACTGCCATCTTGTCTACACCGCCAGCGGTACCGACCCGCGCAGGACCCGCTCGAGCCCGCAGCGTCGCGCTGCGTCGGGCTCCGGAGCGAGCATGTGCAGTGTACAATTCCCGCATGCGCGTTGCGGTCGGCGCCGACCACCGCGGGGTCGAGTTGAAGCGGCGGATCCTGAGCGCACTCGCCACGGCAGGGCACCACTGTACAGATGTCGGTGTCGCCTCGCAGGACCCGGCCGATTACCCGGACGTGGCCCGGCAGGCGGCCGAGGGGGTGGCGGCGGGAGCCTTCGACCGCGGGGTACTGATCTGCGGGAGCGGCGTCGGGATGTCGATTGCCGCCAACAAGGTTCCCGGCGCGCGCGCCGCCCTGGTGCACACGGTGGAGGGCGCGCGGCTTTGCCGCGAGCACAACGACGCCAACATCCTGGCCCTCGCGGGCGAGACGTTGGCGCCGGACGACGCCGGCCCGGTAGTCGCGGCCTTCCTGGACGCGCCGTTCGCCGGGGGACGGCACCGGCGCCGCGTGGACAAGATCATCGCGATGGAGCGGCAGGCCGAACGGCGGGAGCCGTCCAGCGCCCCGACTCCGGCCTGACGCCGCCGCACGCACCCCGGGCCGACATGGTCGTGGGAGCCCGGCGCCCCGGGAACGCGGCTGGCGCCGCGCCGCGCAGGCGGCCTCGGCCCGCGGGCGCGCCGGCCCGGCGAACGGCCGGCATGCTTGAGGAACACGCCCCGTGACCACAGCCACACCCCACCCGCCGGCCGGCCTCGACGCCGCCGCCCACAACCAGCCCCTCGCCGCGCGCGATCCCGAGGTCGCGGCCGCCATTCGGGACGAGATCGATCGGCAGAACGACGGGCTCGAGCTGATCGCCTCCGAGAACTTCGCGAGCGCCGCGGTGCTCGAGGCGACGGGCTCGCCCTTGACGAACAAGTACGCCGAGGGCTACCCGGGACGCCGCTACTACGGCGGCTGCGAGCACGTCGACGTCGCGGAGACCCTGGCCCGCGAACGCGCCAAGGCCCTGTTCGGGGCCGAGCACGCCAACGTGCAGCCGCACTCCGGCGCCCAGGCCAACATGGCGGCGTACTTCGCGCTGCTGAAGCCGGGCGACACCGTCCTCGGCATGAATCTCGCGCACGGGGGGCACCTGACGCACGGCCATCCGCTCAACTTCTCCGGCCAGCTCTACGAGATCGTCCCCTACGGGGTCCGCCGGGACGACGAGCGGATCGACTACGACGATCTCGAACGGCTCGCCCGCGAGCACCGGCCGGGCCTCATCATGGCCGGCGCCAGCGCCTATCCGCGTGTGATCGACTTCGCCCGCATCGGCGCCGTGGCGGCGGATGTCGGCGCTGCTCTGGTCACCGACATGGCCCACATCGCCGGCCTGGTCGCCGCCGGCCTCCATCCCAGCCCGGTGCCGCATTCGGACGTCGTCACGACGACCACCCACAAGACGCTGCGCGGCCCGCGCGGCGGCCTGATCCTCTGCCGGGAGGCGCATCGCAAGGCGGTCGACCGTTCGCTCTTCCCCGGCGTGCAGGGCGGTCCCCTGATGCACGTCGTCGCCGCGAAGGCGGTCTGTCTGCGGGAAGCGGCGCAGCCCGCCTTCGGGGACTACCAGCGGCAGGTCGTCCGCAACGCCGCCCGACTGGCGGGGGCACTCGCCGCGCAGGGGTTCCGCATCGTGAGCGGCGGCACCGACAACCACCTGCTGCTGGTCGACGTCTTCTCCCGCGGATTGACGGGACGGGCGTCGGAGGAGGCGCTCGGCCGCGCCGGCATCACGGTGAACAAGAACGCGATCCCGTTCGACGAGCAGCCGCCGATGGTCGCGAGCGGGATTCGGCTCGGCACGCCCGCGCTGACGACCCGCGGCATGGCCGAGGCCGAGATGGACACCGTCGCCGAGCTCATCGGCCGCGTGCTGAGCGCCCCCGACGACGAGCGGGTCGCGGGCATCGCGCGGGCCGAGGTCGAGAGGCTGTGCCGGAAGTTCCCGCTCTACCCGACGCCGCCGGACCGCAACCCGAGCAGTCGCTAGCGCGCCCTGACCGGCGCGCGGGGAGTTCCGCGGACGAGGGACTCCCGGAGGGGCTGGAGCCGCAGGTCGGCGAGGCGCTCGCCGACGGCGGGGTGCTCGCGCGCGCGATGTCCGCCTTCGAACCGCGCCCCGGCCAGCGTCGGATGGCCGCCGCCGCCGCGCGCATCCTCGAGAGCGGCGGCGTGCTGCTCGCCGAGGCGGGAACGGGGACGGGAAAGACGCTCGCCTACCTCGTCCCCGCGATCCTGAGCGGCCAGCGCGTCCTCGTCTCGACCGGCACCCGCAACCTCCAGGACCAGATCTTCTACAAGGACCTCCCGGCGCTCGGTGACGCGCTCGGCGTCCGGGTGCGAGCCACCTACATGAAGGGGCGCGGCAACTACCTCTGCCGGCACCGGTTCGAGGCGGCCCGCACCGCGGCGCAGGACTCGCTGCTTCCATCCCCGGACCGCCGCTGGCTCGAACCGCTCGCGGAGTGGGCGGAGCAGACGGAGACCGGCGACCGCGCCGAGGTCGAGGACCTTCCCGACGACCTTCCCCTCTGGAACGACATCGCGGCCACGTCGGAGAACTGCATCGGAACCGACTGCCCGGCGTACCAGGAGTGTTTCGTCACGACCATGCGGCAGCGGGCCGCGGAGTCGGACATCGTCATCGTCAATCATCATCTGCTCTGCGCCGACGCCGCGGTTCGGCAGGGAGCGTACGGCGAGGTCATCCCCGCCTGCGACGTGGCCGTCATCGACGAGGCGCACCAGCTCGAGGACGTCGCCACGCAGTACTTCGGCGTCTCGGTCGGCACCCGGCGCTTCGACGAGCTCGACCGCGACGTCCACCGACTCGTCACCGGGGAGGCGGCCACCGTCGAGATCGAGGAAGGGGCCGAGCGGGAGATCTTCACCCTCCTCGATCGGGCGCGCGACGGCGCCCGCCTGCTCTTCGGAGCGCTGGCCCCGGCCGCGGCAGCCTCCGGCGAGCGGACGCGGATGACGAGCGAGACGCTCGCCCCGGCCGCGGAGATGGGGCGCCGGCTGGGAAGCTGCCTCGAAGACCTGGGCGGAGCGCTGGCCCGCCTCGCGAAGGGATCGCCCAACGCGGATCTCACCTCGCTCGCGCGGCGGACCGGCGAGCTTCGGACGCAGCTCGCCTTTCTGCTCGCCGCGGCCGACTCGGCGTACGTCTACTTCCTAGAACGGCGCTCGCGGACGACCTTCCTGCGGGCGGCGCCGATCGACGTCTCGGGCATCGTGCGGGAGCTGCTGCTGGACCGGATGCGGGCCGCCATCCTCACGTCGGCCACCCTCACCGTCGACGCGTCGTTCGCCTACGTGCGGGGACGGCTCGGCATCGGAGAGGCGACCGAGCTACGCGTGCCGTCCGAGTTCGACTACGGCGAGCAGGCCGTCCTCTACCTCCCCCGCGACATGCCGCTGCCGCGCAATCCGGCGTTCGCGGCGGCCGTCGCCCGCCAGGTCGCCGGACTGCTGCGGGTCACGCGGGGCCGCGCATTCGTCCTCTTCACGAGCTACGCGACTCTCCGCGAGGTGCGGGTCCGTCTCGAGTCGGGCCTGCCCTACCCGATCCTCGTCCAGGGGAGCGCACCCCGGACGGTGCTCCTGCGCGAGTTCCGGGCGACGCCGAACGCAGTGCTCCTCGCCACGTCCAGCTTCTGGCAGGGGGTCGACGTCGCGGGCGAGGCCCTGAGCTGCGTCGTCATCGACAAGATCCCGTTCGCCCCGCCCGGCGACCCCCTGACGGCCGCGCGCCTGGAGCGCATCGCCGAGGACGGCGGAAACCCGTTCGCCGACTACCAGGTGCCGCTCGCCATCCTCACCCTCCTACAGGGCCTGGGGCGGCTGCTGCGCCACCGCACGGACCGCGGCGTGCTCGCTCTGCTCGACCCGCGCCTCCACACGCGCGGGTACGGCTACCGCTTCCTGGAGTCGATGCCCCCCGCCCCGGTCACGCACGACCTGGCCGAGGTGGACCGCTTCTTCAACGGGGACGGCGCGGCGGTAGACTGAAGGCCATGGTCGGAGGCTTCGCCGGCCCGGCTCGCCTGTCGCCGCGCGCGACGCGGGCGACCGCGCGGGTCGTCGCGGCGGTCGCGATAGCCGCGGCCGGCGCCGGCGCACCCGACGCGGCCCGCGCGCAAGCCTCTGGCGGGGTGCGCGGCGCCGTCGGCGACGAGCGGGGAGAGGCGGCGTCCGAGGCCTGGATCATCCTGCTTCCACTGCTGCGCGGCGAACCGACCGTCGGCGGCGGCCGCTCGGCGGTGGAGATCGAGCCAGGCGCGGACGGGCTCTTCGTCCGGCGGGGGGTGCCGGCCGGCCTGTATGCCGCCACCGCGACGCGGGGCGAACGGCGCAGCGACGTGCACCGCATCCGGGTCCGGGACGGCCGCACGGTCGCCATCCGCTTCGCCCTCGAGTCGGGACGGCGGGCCGCGTCCTGGGCCGTGGCGGGAAGCGACGGAGGGGACCTGAACCAGCTTTTCGGGGCGGGCGTGGCGGCCAGCCGCAGCGGCGACCACGCGGGAGCGATCGCCTGGTTCACGCTCGCCGCCGACCTCTACCCGAGCTGTCTGGCGTGCCCGTACAACGCGGCCGTCGCGCATCGCGCGCTCGGCGACTGGTCGGAGGCGGAGCGCGCCTTCCGGGAGACTCTCGCGGTCCAGCCCGACTATGCCGCCGCGTATTACGGGCTGGCCGACGTGTACACGCAGTCGGGCCGGCCGGAGGCCGCGGCGGCAGCCCGCGCCGAGGCGGCCCGCCTCGCCCTGGCCGCAGCCGACGCGGGGC
>JAGWAJ010000062.1:992-12400 GCA_021296475.1 Acidobacteriota bacterium | reverse complement strand
GAACGCCTTGTCGCCGAGGTCCTCGGGCCGTTCGAGCGGGGTGATCGTGCGGAAGTCCCAGATGCCCTGCAGGTCCGGGGCGCCCCACGCCGTCCGCAGCGTCTGGGCCGCCGCGGGGGCGGCCGCCAGTGCGACGATCGCGGCCAGCGCGCACAGCGCAGCGAGATTCCGATGCGTCATTGTCAGCCTCCTCAATGCCCCTGGGGCACCGCTCACGTGTTCGCGTCCCGGTCGCCCCATCGAGGGACCGACCGGCAACTGCCAATCATGGACCCAGGCACCTGCCCCGCGCAAGCGACGAGGCCGGGTCGCTCACCGAGTCGGTCGGCATCGCCGGCGCGCGCGAGCGGGTCCAAGCCCGCCCGCGCGCCCGTCCCGGGTGCCTCCGCCGGTATTGACGCGCGTCCGTGGTCGAACGGCCGGGTTTCGTCAGGGAGCGTCGGCCACCGCTTCCGCCACCCCGGAGTCGATCCAGTCGGTGAGAATCTTGCGGTGCGCGATGCGCCACCGGCCGTCGACGCGCCGCAGCCGGTCCTCGTAGCGCCCCTGGAAGACGATGCGGGCCGGGTCGGCGGTGCTGACGACGGTGACGTACGAACGCATCGTGGCCTCGTCGCCGGCGCCGTCGATTACGAACGTGGTCGGGATGTGGCGTCCGCCCCCCGCGGCGGGCTCGCGGTCCGCGCCCAGCCCGCGCAGTTGCTCGCCGGTGATGTTGTAGCCCTGCGCCGCCATCTCCATCACGCCGTCCTCGGTGAAGACCTCCGCCCAGAGGGCGGAGTCGCCGAGGTCGATCGCATGGCTGTAGCGCCCGGCCAGGTCGCGGATCTCGGCGCGGTCCTCCGCGGTGAGCGCCCCGGGCTCCGCGGCCCCGACCCCGCCGCCGGTCGTGACCACCGCGGCCGCCGCCAACGCAACCAGGAGTGCGATGCCGAGCACCGGCAGGACGCGCAGTTTCGTGAGCATGCTGTCTCCTCCCCTTCGTGGCGGCGCGACCGGCCACGGGAATCCCGACTCTCGATTCCACCGGCGCCCGGCGAGGGCCACCGGCCAGCGGGCATGCGGCCGCTCGGCGGCAGGGGAGCACGCCAGCTCGACCGTCCGGCGGCCGCCCGTCAGGGAGCGGCGGCCGGCTCCCGTACGACGTCCGGCGGGCTGGGCGCGGCCCCCAGGCGGCGCAGCAGCGCCGCCGACGTGTCCGACTTGATGAAGTTGCCGCCGGTGTGGATCCCCTCGGCGATGACGAGCGGCGTCCAGTCGCGATAGTTCTTCGCGTCGAGGTGCGCCCCGCGGTCGACGAGGAACTGCACGATCGAGTCGGCGCGCTCGCGCCAGGCGGCGCCGTGCAGGGCCGTGTCCCCGGCCTCGTTGACGGCGTTGACGTCGGCCCCGAGCTCGACCAGGAGGCGCACGGCGCGCAACGCCTCCGCCTCCGCCGAGCGGGTGATTCCGGGGGCGTGCCCGACCCCCGCCGCCACCATGAGGGGCGTCGTGCCGTTGAAGGTCGGAATGAACGGGTCCGCGCCATGCTCGATCAGCTCCCGCATGACGGCGACGTCGTTCGCCTTCGCCGCGATGAGGAACGCGGTCGCGCCGCGCATGTTCCCCAGGTGGCCCTTCACCTGGATGCCGAAGCCGGGGGTGCGGGCCGTCTGCCGGTCCGGGTCGGCGTCGTGGGCGAGAAGCCGCCGCACCATCCGCAGCCGGTCGGGCGCGTGCAGGCCCCCGAACGCGCTCCACCGGTTGCCTTCGGCGACGCCGTTCGACAGGTCGTTGAGCTCCGTGTCCCACTTGCCCGCTGCCCAGTGCAGCGGGGTGAAGCCGGGCCCGAGGTTCGGGTCGGCGCCGTGCTCGAGGAGCAGCTCCGCGTAGTCGAGGTGCCGCCGGATGACCGCGACGAGCAGCGCGGTCGTGCCGTCGTGCGCCGCGGCGTTGACGTCCGCCCCCGCCGCGAGCAGCGTCCCGGTGACGTCGGCGTAGCCCTCGCGGGCGGCCAGCAGCAGCGCCGTGTAGCCGGTCGTGGTTCGGGCGTCCACCTCGGCGCCGTGTGCGAGGAGCGTCCGGACCACCGCGTCGTGTCCCTCCCAAGCGGCCCACATCAGCGCTGTCTGGCCGTGGAAGCGCTCCGCGCCGTTCACGTCGGCGCCCGTGGCGAGGAGCGGCAGGGCCGCCGCGACGACGCCGCTCCGCGCGCACGTCATCAGCGGCGTCTCGCCGGTTGCCTGTGCCCGGTGCGGATCGGCGCCGGCCTCGAGGAGGCGCGTCACCAGTCGCGGGTTGGCGTTCGTGCAGGCGAGCACGAGCGGGGTGACGGAGTACTGATCCGCCGCGTCGACGTCCGCCCCGGCGGCGATCAACGTCTCGGCCAGCTCGCGGTCGTTCCGCTGGACCGCCCAGTGGAGCGCTGTGACGCCGCCGGGGGGGCTGGCGTTCACCGGCGCCCCCTCGGCCAGGAGCGAGCGCACCGCGGCCGCGTCGCGGTTCCGCGCGGCCTGCGCCACGCGGAGGTCGGGGCTCGCGGCGGCGGCGACACCCTGCGCGCCCAGCGACGCGAGGCAGGCGCCGGCGATGGCGCCGAGGGCGGCTCGACTCGTGATGCGCATCGTTTCGTCCTTCTCCTACACCCCGGTGAGGAAGGGCAGCTTGCCGGTGGCGTCGCCGAGGCGCTCGGCCGGGATGCCCATCTTCTCGAGCAGCGTCAGGTGCATGTTCGCCAGCGGCGTGCCCTCCGGCAGCCGCACGTGGCGGCCGCTGCGGAGCGTGCCGCCGCCCCCGCCGGCCACCACGATCGGCAGGTCCAGCGGGTCGTGCGCGTTGCTGTTGCCCATCCCGGCCCCGTAGACGACCATCGACTGGTCGAGCAGCGAGCCGTCGCCGTCCGGGGTGGAGGCGAGCTTCTCGACGAAGCGCCCGAAGATCTGCATGTGGAACGTGTTGATCCTGGCCAGCTTGACGAGCTGCTCCTCGCGCTGCCGGTGGTGCGAGACGGGGTGGTGCGGCTCGGCGACGCCGATCTCCGGATACGTCCGCACGCTCTTCTCGCGTCCGACGAGGAAGGTGCACACCCGCGTCAGGTCGGCCTGGTAGGCGACCAGCATCAGGTCGAACATGAGGTTGGCGTAGTCCTCGAATTCGGCCGGGATGCCGGCCGGCTGCGCCACCTCCGGCAGCCCGCGGTCGCTCTGCGATTCGGCGATCTGGATGCGCCGCTCGATGTCCCGCACCGAGTCGAGATAGCCGGCCAGCTTCGAGCGGTCGCCGCGGCCGAGCTTCCGCCGGAGGTCGACGATCTCCTGGTTGACCGAGTCGAGGATGCTCTTGTCGGCCTTCAGAGCCCGGAGCCGCGCTTCGCGGCCGGTGCTCCCGACGGCGCCGAACAGGTGCTCGAACACCGCGCGCGGGTTCGTCTGCATCGGGAGCGGGGTGTTGGCGTCGCGCCAGGCGATGGTCGCGCTGTAGGCGCAGCCGTAGCCGTCCTCGCACTGCCCGACCAGCTCGTTGGCCTCCAGGGAGAGCTCCAGCGAAGCGAGCTGCGTGTCCTCCCGGAGCTCGCGCGCCGCGAGCTGGTCCATCGAGACCCCGACCTCGAGCGTGGAGTTCGTGCCGGACGCCTTCACGGCGTGCGCCCCGGTCAGGTAGGCGGCCTGACAGCGCGAGTGGTCCCCGTCGCCCTCGTCCAGCCGTTGCTTGGCCTCGCGATTCGCCATCCCGCTCAGGACGAGCAGGCGGTCCTGCACCGGCGCGAGCGGCGAGAGCACCGGCGTGAGCTCGAAGGCGCCCTCCGTCGCCGGGCGCCAACGCGCCATGCTCATCCCGTTCGGGACGTACACGGCGCCCAGACGCTTCACGGGACGGGCTGCCGTGTTCCGGATGGCCGCGAATGCGGGCACCATGCCGTCGAGCAGGGGGAGCGCGATGCTCGCGCCGAGGCCCCGCAGCATCGTCCGCCGGGAGAGGTGCTTCTTGGTGATTACCATCGGTGACTCCTCGTTCGAGGGGCGACGATCGGGACCCGTACGCACAGCGAGCCGCGGACGCGGAGGCACCCGCGCGCGGCTCGCTGCTCGCAGACGAGAAGGGAACTCACCATCTCTCGGCGACCCTCGGCAATCCTATCGCCGCGGTCGGCGGAGAGCAAGCCGGCTGAGCGATCTAGCGGGACGCTGCGACCGATGCCTCCGCGGCTGCCAATTCACTCATGTAGCCCGCGAGTCGCTGCTCGATGTGAACGTCGGACACCAGCTCAGCGCCGAGCTTGCTCCCGATCTCGGCACCGGTGAAGAACGAGATGTGGCGCGGCGCGGCCAGGCGGATCTCGTTCCCCCGAAGGTGCACGATGTGGTACCGCGCCTGACGCAGGCAGGAGACCGCGATCTCGTGCTGCCCACTAATCAGACCAGCGGACCAGTAGAGCGATCTGCTGTTGCTGGAAGCCGCGCCCCTCACGTCGTCATCCCGATTGAAGATCAAGAAGAAGATCCCCGGGTTGTTCCGCTCGGCATAGACCCGAAACTCGTGCTGCGTGAATGCAGGAACACTGAACCGGTAGACATCCGCTATGCCTGGGACGCAGAGTTCCGTCCTTTGTGTCTGCGCTTCGGCCCTCGCGGCGCCGATCGCGAGCCACACGAGCCCCAGAATCGCAACTCTCCGCATGCTGTTCCCCCCGTTCTCCTGCCGATCCTACTCACGCCGTGTCAGGGGGCGCCACGTGACCGCAGGCGAGCGTCACCGCCGGTATTGCGATCGTCCGACTCCACGATCGCCAAGAGGAGCGTAGGACGCCAGGCGCGCCTCGATCAAGTCCGTCTGCTCCCATCACGCGAAGCGGGGACCGGACACCGCGAAAGAGAACGGGCTTCCGGATCGGCGCCCGCCGCCTCAGGGAACGCGGCGCGGGTCTTCCGGTCAGTCGTCGACCGCCGGGCTCGCTGCCCGCAGTTGAAACGGAGCGCTCTCGACGACGCCGAGAATCACCGACGACCAGCGGTAGTCGTCGGGCTCCGCCGCGCGCAGGATGGCGCGGACGGCCGGCATGTCCTGGTGCCCGACGGGCCGGCCGAGGGCGTAGGTGAGGAGCTTCTCCGTGAACGTGCGGACGAACTCCTCCCGGCGCTCCACGAGCGCCGCGCGGAACTCGGCCGGGCCGTCGAACGCCGTCCCGTCCGGCAGCTCGCCCGACGCGTCAATCGGCGTGGCTCCGTCCATCGTCCGCCAGCGCCCGATGCCGTCGAAGTTCTCGAGAGCGAACCCGAGCGGATCCATCCGCCGGTGGCAGGTGGCGCAGGCGGCATTGCGCCGGTGAGCCGCCATCAGCTCACGCATCGACGCCGGCTCCTCGCCCCCCGCGGCCTCCTCGAGCGGCGGCACGTTCGGAGGCGGGGGCGGGGGCGGCGCGCCGAGGATGTTGTCCAGCAGGTACTTGCCGCGCACCACCGGCGAGGTCCGCGTCGCGTACGACGTCACCGTCAGGACGCTCCCGTGGCCGAGCAGTCCGGCCCGGTTGGGATCCGTCAGCGGGATGCGCCGAAAGTGCGCCCCGTAGACGCTGCGGACGCCGTAGAAGCGCGCCAGGCGCTCGTTCAGGAACGTGTAGCGCGCCGTCAGCAGCTCTGCGAGCGGCCGGTCGTCGCGCATCTGGCTCTCGAGGAACAGCTCCGTCTCGCGCTCGAAGGCCAGACGCAGGTTGTCGTCGAACTCGGGGTAGGCGCTGGCATCGGGGTCGACCGCCCGCAGGTTCCGGAGGTGGAGCCACTGGCCGCCGAAGTTCCGCGTGAGGGCCGCCGCGCGCCGGTCGGCCAGCATCCGGCGGACCTGCGCCTCGAGCACGTCCGGATCCCGCAGCGTGCCGGCGGTTGCGGCGTCGAGCAGCTCTTCGTCGGGGATGCTGCTCCACAGGAAGAACGACAGTCGCGAGGCGAGATCGAGGTCGCCGACGGCGTAGACCCCGTCCGCCGGGACGCTCGCGGGATCGCGCTCGATGCGGAAGAGGAACTGCGGCGAGACCAGCAGCCGCGCCAGCGCCTCCTGGATGCCCCGCTCGAAGCCGCCCTCCTGCCGCCCGGACCGGTAGAAGGCGAGCAGTGTGTCGACGTCGGCGTCGCTCGCCGGCCGGCGATAGGCGCGGCGGGCGAGGGCGCCGAGGATGTGTCTCGCGCACGGCTCCTCGTCCGCGGCGCCGTCCGGGCGGCAGACGAAGATGCGCCGGCGGCTCGCCGTGTCGCCGGGGCCGGTCGGGTCGAAGGGCCCTTCCAGGCGGATGGTGTCGACGTCCATCCGCGGCGCCTCGTAGGTGGAGCTGGTGTGGCGCGGGGGCAGCAGCGTCGGCGCCGGCCCCTCCGTCAGCACGCTCTTGCGGACGAACGCCACGCCGAGGTCGTGCATCCCGGCCGCCGCCGAGAACCGCACCTCGAGGGCGTCGTCCGCCGTCAGGTGGTAGGGCGACGTGCGGTAGATGCCCGACTGCGCGCAGTGCGCGTCGTCGGAGTCCGCGCACTCGCCGCCGATCGTGAGCCGCGAGACGATGGCCCCGTCGAGCAGCACGTCAATCTCCTCGCGCGTGTCGATGGCCCGGATGCGCGAGTTGGTGAAGTTGCGGCCGAGCCGGATCTTCACGACGTAGTCGCCGTCGAGCGGGAAGTAGTGGCGGAGGAGCGCCCCGCCCCGCGTTCCGTAGGGCAGGTCCTCGTGCATCCGCCCGTCCTGCCGCAGGCCGCGCGAGAGGTCGAACGTCTCCACCGCCGGACCGATGGACGGGTCGCCGACCGCGAGCTGGCTGATGCGGCGCGCCGCGAACAGGTAGCGGCCGAGGAGCGTCGGCGACATCGACAGCACGTCGGCGATGTTGTCGAAGCCGTGGTCGGACTCGTCGGCCGGCAGCAGCGCCGCGGCGTCGATCTCCAGGTCGAGGAGGTCGCGGACGGCGTTGCCGTACTCGAAGCGGTTCAGGCGGTGGTCGGCGACGCGGCCGGGTTGCGGATGGGCCGCCGCGTCCCTGTCGAGCTCGCCCTCCAGCCACCCGACGAAGGTGTCGAGGGCGGCCGGATCGGGGCGGCGGCGCTCGGGCGGCGGCATGGCGCCGCTGCGCAGCTTGCGCGCCACCTTCTCCCAGGTTTCGGCGTCGTCGCCGATGCGCTCGACATCGCGGCCTTCGAGCACGAGGCTGGCCGTCCGCAGCCGTTCGTTGTGGCAGGCGACGCAGTAGCGGTCGAGGAAGGCGTCTGCGTCGGGTGTTTCCGGAGCCGCCACGGCGGCGTGCGCGGCGGTGGCGTGTGGCTGCGCGGGTTGCTGCGCGCCGGGAGCAGTCGCCTCGAGGCCCACGGCGGCGCCCAACATGGCGATGGCGACCAACAGGGCGCCGTTGCACGCCGGCGATGCGACGCGTGACCGCCTGAACATGGTGGCCTCCTCCGCCCGCAGGCGGGTCATTTCCGGTAGCGTAGGCGCGTGGTCGAACTCCGTCAAGGATCGGCCTCGACTCCGTCACTTGGGGGGCAGCGTGTCGAAGCGGAACAGACCGGCGAGCGGCTCGCGCAATCCATTGGAGGCGCCGAGGGACGGGTGGACGGTCCGCAGCGCAGTCCGGGATCTGCGAGGGATCGGCAGGGCCACGTTCGCGGCTCTCGGCGGAGGTGAGCGGTGGCTTCAAGAGGAGCGCGGAGAGTGGAGCGAGTCCGCCCGTCCCGTTGAGCCGGTACTCGGGCTGTCGGGTCCCTTGCGCGCGTAAGGTCGCGTGGATAGAGTCGGGGCGGGTACGGGGCGCACGATCAGGAGGACGCCAGATGGGCGAGTCGACACGCGAGAAGGCGGGCATCGGCCGGCGTCGGTTCCTCAAGCAGGGCGCCACGGCGGGGGTCGGCGCCACAGCGCTGGCTGGGGTCGCCGCCCCGTCCGGCGAGGTGCGGGCGCAGGACTTCTGGGACCTCCGGGCGGACTTCGTCACCATCGGGGCCGGGACGGCGGGCCTTGCAGCGGCCGTCGCCGCCCTCGACCACGGCGCTTCCGTGATCCTGATCGAGGAGAACGTCGACATCGGCGGGCACGGCATGTGCTCCGGGGGGCAGGTGCACCTCGGCGGGGGGACGAGCAACCAGCGGAAGCGCGGCGTCGAGGACTCCGCCGACCAGGTGTTCATCGACTGGATCCGCCACGACCACATGCAGAGCCGCTACAGCGACCGCGACCTCGTGCGCGCGTTCGCGGACGAGAACGCGGCGACGTTCGAGTTCCTGATCGAGAACGGCGTCGAGTTCCAGGATCACCTGACCGGCCCGACGCAGGCGTCGCGGGTGCCCCGGCAGCAACGCACCATCCAGTGGCCGGTGGCGAGCGAGCGCGTGACCCACCACCCGACTCGCGTCGGCTCCGGGCTCGTCCGGGCGCTCGAGAAGAGCGCGCGGGCGAAGGGGGCGGAGGTGCTGCTGCGCCACAAGATGACCAGCATCGTCCGCGAGGGGCCGTCGGCGGGCCGCGTGCTCGGCATCTCCGCGACCCACGACGGCCGCACGGTGAACATCGCGGCGAATAAGGGCGTCCTGGTCGCCACCGGCGGCAGCACGAGCAACGTCACCCTGCGCCGCACCTTCGACCCGCGGCTGACGGAGGAGTACCAGGTGGCGGGCGAGCCGTGGTCGCGCCAGAGCGGCGACGGCGAGCTGGCGGCGATGGCCGTCGGAGCCTCCCTGTGGGGCACGGCCAACCAGACCGTCGAGGAGGGCATCGCGATCTCGAAGACGCGCCACATCGGCTGCCAGTGGGGCTACTCGAGCCTCATCTGGCAGCCCGACGCCCGCATCTTCGACCTCGCGCGCGCTTCCGGCCTGACCGTCACCGACTGGCACGACCTGATCCTCGTCAACCAGACCGGGCGCCGGTTCTGGAACGAGGTGGACGCCCGCTACGACTTCTTCGCGGCGGCCATGGCCTGGAACGGCGACGAGAACAAGCTGAACGGCGGCGGCCCGATCTGGGCCGTCTTCGACCAGGACGCGGTGGAGCGCGAGGAATGGGATCCGCGGCCGCCCAACGTCGACCCGGACGGCTACTTCTTCACCGCCGACACGCTGGCCGAGCTCGCCGGTTCCATCACGAATCCCTACCAGACGAAGCCGATGCCGGCGGCCGCGCTCGAGGAGTCGGTCGCGCGCTACAACACGTTCGTCGACAGTGGGGTTGACGAGGACTTCGGGAAGCCGTCGCCGCGCTACAAGATTCAGCGCCCGCCGTTCTACGCGGCGTGGTCGACGCCGATCCTGCACGACTCGCTCACCGGACTGCGGACCAACACGAAGGCGCAGGTCATGGACACGCGCGGCCAGGTCATCCCCGGGCTCTACTGCGCCGGCGAGTCGCAGGGGGGCTTCGCGCAGCACGGTCTCGGCCGCTGCCTCGTCTTCGGCCGGATCGCCGGCCGCGACGCGGCAGTGAACGGCGGCGTGGCCTGAGGGCAGCGTCGTTCGGGACGGGTCTACCGTGACCGATCAGCCGCCGGACCCGACGGCGCCGCGGACGCCGGCCGCACCTCCGGCGCGAGCACCGGACCCGCCCGCGGCAGGGGATCCGCAGGCGGCGCCGGATCCGCAGGCGGCACGGGATCCACAGGCGGCGCCGGATCCACAGGCGGCGCCGGATCCACAGGCGGCGCCCGCATCGCACCGGACGAGCATGGCCGTCTGGGGGGTGCTGTCTCCCGTCGTCGCGGGCCGCGCCTTCACGGCGACCGTCGGTGTCAAGTGCGCGGCCGGTTGCCGTCTCAGCGGGATGCCGGTCGTCGTGCGGGACGCGTCCGGCGCCGCCGCCGGCGAGGGTCGGTTGGGCGAAGGGCCGTCACCGGGGAGCCGCGCGCTCTACGCCGCCGAGGTTTCGCTGGTCGCGCCGGACGAAACGGGGGTTCACGCCTGGACCGCCGATTTCGCGGGCGGCGCCTTTTCCGACGGAGACGAGGCCGTACCAGGCCGGGCCGGCAGGGAGACTGGAGGCCGGCCGGAGAGGACGGTCACCCGGCCGGAGGGGGCGGGCGACCGGCCGGAGGTCGCGCACGCGTCGTCGTCGGCGACGTTCAGCTTCCGCACCGCTGGTCCGCCGGATCACCGGGTGACGGTGACGGTCCGCGAGCGGGAGACGGGGGCCCCCATCGCGCGGGCCGAGGTGCGCATCGGCCACTACCGCGGGGCGACCGGCGCCGACGGTCGGGTGGCGCTGGACGTGGCTGCCGGCGAGCACGACGTCTCGGTGCGGAAGGCCGGCTACGAGCCGCACGCCAATCGCGTGGCGGTGACCAGCGACGTTGCCCTCCGCGTCGACGCCGGCCGCGCTCCCGACCCCGACCTGGACGACGACCACATCTGGATGTGAGGGTGGGCGAGCGCCCGGCAAACGGTGCCCGTCAGTCCGCCCCGCGGCCGTCCGCTCCCTGCGCTCCGCGCCGGAAGCCGGCCATGAAGCCCTCCATCGCGCCTTCGAGACGCGCCATGCGCTCCCGGAGATCACCGACCGCGGTTTCGAGGCCTTGCAGTCGCGTGGCGAGCGTGCTGAAGCCGGCGTCCATGTGCCGGACCCCCGCGACGCCGACCGCGAGGATGGTGACGATGATGCCGACGAAGCCGATGATCTCAACCACGAGTGTCTCCCCTTCCAGCCTATCCGTTTCAGGCGCAGTTTTCTGCAACGTGCTCCTCTGCAATGGCGATGCCGGCACGGGCGAGGCGGATGTCGTGCCGTCCGACGCGGACGCCGCCACCGAGCATCGGCGTGGAGTGGGAGTTCTACGACGACCGGTGTAGGTGAGTCGTGCTACGATCGGCTTTCGCTTCCAGGGCTGCTCCACCCCGGAAGCCCGCGCCGAGCTCCGGGATTGCCGCTACCCCCCCCCGGCCCTTCCCTTCTCCACTTTCTGCGCCGAGAACGCCGGCCCGGTCGCCGGGCGGGCAACGGCAGGCAACGCTCCGCGCCCGGGTGAGTGCGGAGGTCGGAGTACGCACCACCATGAAGTTCGAAGAGCTGGGTCTGCGCCCGGAACTCCTGCGCGCCGTCGACGGCGCGGGCTACGTCACTCCCACGCCCATCCAGGCGCGCGTCATACCGGCCGCGCTCGACGGGCAGGACCTGATCGCGTGCGCGCAGACCGGGACCGGGAAGACGGCCGCCTTTCTGCTGCCGATCCTGCAGAACCTCGCCGGTGGCCAGCCGGCGCGACGCCCGCGGGCGCTGGTCGTCACGCCGACGCGGGAGCTCGCCGCGCAGATTGGCGAGGCCGCCGTGCAGTACGGCCGTCACCTCCGCGTGCGCAGCACCGTGATCTACGGCGGGGTCGGCATGGAGCCGCAGAAGCGGCGCCTGCAGGCTGGTCCGGATCTGCTCGTCGCCACGCCCGGACGGCTGCTCGACCATCTCGGCCGGCGGCACGTGCA
>JAGWAJ010000062.1:0-980 GCA_021296475.1 Acidobacteriota bacterium | reverse complement strand
GACCGCATGCTCGACATGGGCTTCCTGCCGGACATGCGGCGCATCCTGGCCGCCCTGCCGGCGACGCGGCAGAGTCTGTTCTTCTCCGCCACGATGCCGGACGAGATCGAGGAGCTCATCCGCCGGACGACCGGGACCCCGACCGTGGTCGAGGTCGCCCGCCGGGCGACGCCGGTCGATGCCGTCAAGCAGGTCGTGCACCCGGTTGGTGAAGGCAGCAAGAAGGATCTGCTGGCCGCGCTGCTGCAGCGACCGGACGTGAAGCAGACCCTGATCTTCACCCGCACCCGGGCTCGCGCCAATCGACTGCTCCGGCGCCTGGAGAAGTCCGGCCGACAGGTCGCCGCCGTGCACGGCAGCAAGAGCCAGAGCGCCCGCACGCGGGCGCTCGCCGGCTTCCGCGACGGCCGGATCGATACGCTGATCGCGACCGACGTCGCCGCGCGCGGCATCGACGTGCACGGCATCAGCCACGTGATCAACTTCGATGTCCCGTATGTGCCCGAAGACTACGTGCATCGCATCGGCCGCACGGCGCGCGCCGGCTCGAGCGGGCATGCCGTCACCCTGGTGACGCCGGCGGAGCGATCGCAACTGTCCGCCATCGAACGGCTCGTCGGGGCATCCATCCCGCGCGAGACGGTCGCCGGATTCGCCGTGCCGCTCGACGCCGAGACGTCCCCGAGCCGGCCGACCCCGTCCGCGAACCGGGCCGGTCGCGGGTGGGGCGGAGCCGGCCAGGCGCGCAAGGAAGGCGCGGGGCGTAACGGCGGACGGGGACGCAAGGCCGGGCCGGGGCGCAAGGCCGGGCAGGCGCGCAAGGAAGGCCCGGGCGGCAACGGGCAGCCGCGCAAGGCGGGCTCGGGGCGCACCGCGGGCCCGGGCGGCGCCGCGGGCCCTGGGCGCAACGCCGGACAGCCGCGCAACGCCGGACAGCCGCGCAACGCCGGACAGCCGCGCAACGCCGGACAGCCGCGCAA
>JAGWAJ010000133.1 GCA_021296475.1 Acidobacteriota bacterium | reverse complement strand
CGGGCGTCATCGGCGAGCGTCTCGCCGCCGCCGGGCTCGAAGCGGCCGACGTGTTCTTCGTGCCGTCCTTCAATCTGACCGACCTGGCGGCCAACCATCCCGACCCCGCTGAGCGCGACGGCGGCCATGAGGTGTTCCTCGACATGCTCGACTTCGCCCGGCGCATCGGCGCGCCCGGGATGACCATGAACGGCGGGGTCCCGATCGAGGGGCAGTCAACCTCGGACTCCCTGAAGCTGTCCGCCCAGGAACTGGCCCGCAGAGTGGAGGCCGCAGCCGCCCACGACATCGAGGTCCGGGTCGAGGCCAGCGTCAACAGCAACACGCCCACCCCCGAGATGGCGCTGGAACTCGTCGACGCGGTGCCCGGGCTGAAGCTCACCATCATCGGAGAGTCTGAAGTCCATCCCCTGCTGGAGCACGCCGCCCACTTCCAGTGCCGGGGCGCGGCCCCGGGCCGTATGCAGGTCAACTTCCAGGAGAACACCATCGACTACCGGGACATCCTCGAACGGCTCATGGCGCGGGGCTACGACGCCTACTTCTCCATCGAGTACGTGTGGATAGACGTCTGGGACTGCAACCGCACCGAGAACACCATGGAGACGATCCAGTTCCGCGACTTCGTCAAGGCGGTGCTCGCCGGCGAAGAGTACGCGCCCCAGGCGTAGCCGGCCCGCTGACGATGGAGCCATACCGCACCAAGTCCGAGCTGGCCGCGGCCCGCCTGCGCGACGACATCCGCAGCGGGATGATGAAGCCCCGCGAGCGCATCGACATCGACGCCCTCGGAGAGCTGCTACAGATGAGCGCCACCCCCATCCGGGAGGCCCTGCGCCAGCTCCAGGCAGAGGGCTTCGTGGTCAACGAGCCCCATCGGGGAGCGAAGGTCGCCGATTTCAGCCTGGAGGAGACGGCCGACCTCTACGACCTGCGCGAACTGCTGGAGAGCAGAGCCACCCTGATCGCCGCCGACCATCTCACGGCCGAGGACATCGCCGAGCTGCAAGCGCTGTTCGAGGCCAACCTCGCCGCTATCGACCGGAACGACCACACCGCGGCTATGCACCTCAACGAGGCCTGGCACATGACGATCTACGCCGCGGCCCAGAACACCCCGCACCTCATGGACTTCATACGAAGGCTGTGGAACGACCCCCGCTCAACGACATGGGTGGTTCCCGGCCGGCTGCAACAGTCGCGCCGCGACCATTCCGCCATCATGGACGCCCTCTCGTCCGGGGATGGCAAGCGGGCCGCCGACCTGATGGGCGAACACATCAGGGCAGGCAAGAACCTCGTCCTGAGTCACTTGATGGGCGGTGCGGGCAAATGAACCCCGGCGGAAGGCTCGACCTGTGACCGACAGACTCCTTCCCACCTCGGTGGTGGGCAGCTACCCCCAGCCGGACTGGCTGATCGACCGTTCGAACCTCGAGACCCGGCTGCCTCCCAGGATCAGAGCGGCCGAGATCTGGCGGGTCGCGCCCGAGTTCCTCGAGCAGGCCCAGGACGACGCCACCCTCCTGGCCATCCGCGACATGGAAGAGGTGGGCATCGACATCATCACCGACGGCGAGGTCCGCCGCGAGAGCTACTCCAACCGGGTCGCGACCGCGTTGGGGGGAATCGACACCGAGCAGCACGGCTTCGCCATGGACCGGACGGGCCAGCCCAACCCGGTGCCCCGCATCGTCGGAAGGATCACCCGGGACGTCCCGATCGAGGTGCGCGACGTGGAACTGCTGCGGGCCAGCACCACCCGCCAGATCAAGATCACGCTGCCCGGGCCGTTCACCATGACCCAGCAGGCCCAGGACGACTTCTACGGCGACGAACGGGCGGCCGCGTCGGACTACGCCAAGGCGGTCAACCAGGAGATCAGGGACCTGTTCTCCGCGGGCGCGGACGTGGTGCAGCTCGACGAGCCCTACATGCAGGCCAAGCACGAGAAGGCCTCGCAGTACGCGGTGGAGGTGCTCAACGAGGCCCTCGACGGGATCACCGGCACCACCGCCCTGCACATGTGCTTCGGGTACGCCGCCATCCACGAGTGGAGGGGCATCGGCAAGCCCGACGCCTACTCGTTCCTGCCCGAGCTCAACGACAGCCTCGTCGACCAGATCTCCATCGAGGCGGCCCAGCCCAAGATCGACCTGGAGATCCTTCGCCGGCTGCCCGACAAGACCATCATCCTCGGCGTCATCGACAACGGCGACCACGAAGCGGAGACGCCCGAGATGGTCGCCGACCGGATCCGCGACGCGCTCCAGCATGTGAGCCCCGAGCGCCTGATCCCCGCGCCCGACTGCGGGATGAAGTACATGTCGCGCCAGCTCGCCCTGGCCAAGCTGTCGG
>JAGWAJ010000061.1 GCA_021296475.1 Acidobacteriota bacterium | reverse complement strand
TTCCCCGTGACGCAGCTCACGCGACGTGACTGGCACCGGCTGACGCTCGGCAGCTTCGCTGCGGCCGCAACGGGCGTTCTTCCCGGAACGGCGCGCCGGGTCGCGGCCGAATCCCGCTTCGGCGGCGTCCTCATCGGCCTCCAGAGCTTCAGCTTCCGGGACATGACCCTGGACGAGGGCATTGCCGCGATGCAGCAGCTCGGGATCACGAGCTGCGAGCTGTGGGAGCTGCACGTCGAGCCGCGCGAGCTGCGGCGGCCGGAGAACCGGGAGCGGTTGCGGCGCTGGCGGACGACCGTGCCGCTCGACCACTTCGCGGAGATCGGCGCTCGCTTCGAGGACGCCGGCATCGGCCTGAGCGCCTACAACCTGAGCTTCAAGGACCACTTCTCGGACGCGGAGATCGCCCGCGGCTTCGAGATGGCGGCGGCGCTCGGGGCCCCGGCCATCACGGCGTCGGCACAGATGAACAGCGTGCCCCGGATCGCCCGCTATGCCGAGCGCTTTGGCATGCCGGTCGCGATGCACAACCACTCGCGCCTCGATCCCAACGAGTTCGCGACGCCCGACGACTTTGCGCGGGCGATGCGGCTCGGCGGCGCGGCGCCGATCGCCGTCAACCTCGACATCGGCCACATGGTGGCGGCCAACCACGATCCGCTTGCCTACCTGCGGGAGAACCACGAGCGCATCGTCACCATCCACCTCAAGGACCGCCGCCGCGACCAGGGTCCGAACACGCCGTGGGGCGACGGGGACACGCCGATCCGGGAGACGCTGCTGCTGCTCCGCGACGAGGGCTGGGACATTCCGGCCAACATCGAGTACGAATACGCGGGCGGCGACACGTTGACCGAGCTCGGGCGCTGCCTGGACTACTGCAAGGACGTGCTCGGCGCCGGGGACGCTCGGGCCGCCGGCGGCTGGCGGCCGCTCTTCGACGGAACGTCGACGGCGGCGTGGCGCGGCTACAAGCAGGATGCGCTGCCGGGCGGTTGGCAGATCGTCGACGGCGCCCTGGCCCGGGTCGGTCCGGGGGGCGACATCGTCACCGTCGACGAGTTCGAGAGCTTCGAGCTCCGCTTCGAGTGGCAGGTGGAGACCGGCGGCAACAGCGGAATCTTCTTCGGCGTGTCGGAGGCGGTCGACGGCCCCGTGTGGTTCAGCGGCCCCGAGTATCAGATTCTGCACAACGCCGGACACCGCGACGGCGAGGCGCCCATCACGTCCGCCGGCAGCAACTACGCCGTGCATCCTCCCGCGCGCGACGTCACGCACCCCGCGGGCGAGTGGAACCGCTCGCGCCTGATCGTCGACCGGGGCCGCGTCGAGCACTGGATGAACGACACCCACCTGTTGAGCTACGACCTCGACAGCGCCGACTGGCAGGCGCGGGTCGCCGCGAGCAAGTTCGCCGACCTGCCGAGCTACGGGCGGGTGGGCCGCGGCCGCATCGCGATCCAGGACCACGGCGATCCGGTTCGCTTCCGGAACATCCGGATCCGGGATCTGGAGTGACCCGTCCGCCGTCGCGCTTCGTCGCGCCGCCCCGCTCCCGCCCTTCCGGCCGTCGCTCCGCGGGCGCGCGACGCTGGGGCGCGGGCCCGCGGGCCTGAGTCCGAGACGCTTCGATGACCGCAGGCGTACGCTCCCGGCTTTCCGCGATGATGTTCCTCCAGTACTTCATCTGGGGGGCGTGGTCGGTCCCGCTCGGCACCTACCTCGGAGGGCCGCTGGCGTTCGAGGGCGAGCAGATCGGTCTCGTATTCGGCACGACGGCCATCGCGGCGATGGTCTCGCCCTTCTTCGTCGGGATGATCGCGGACCGCTTCTTCGCCACGGAGAAGCTGCTGGCGGCGCTGCACCTCGCCGGGGGCGTGCTGCTCTTCGCGACGTCGCAGCAGGCATCGTTCGGCGCCTTCTACGGCGTCCTGCTCGCCTACGCCTTCTGCTACATGCCGACGCTGGCCCTCACCAACGCGATCGCGTTCCGGCAGATGGCGGACCCGGGGCGGCAGTTCCCGGCCGTCCGCGTCCTCGGTACCGTCGGCTGGATCGCGGCGGGCCTGGCCGTCGGCTTCCTGGCCCTCGAGGACACGGCGCGTCCGCTGCAGATCGCCGCCGCCGCGTCGGTGGTGCTCGGCGTCTTCTGCCTCGCGCTGCCGCACACTCCCCCGGCGCGGGCGGCGGCGCGGGTCACGGCGCGGGACGTGCTCGGCCTCGACGCGCTGCGGCTCCTGCGCGAGCGGTCGTTCGCGGTCTTCGTCGCCGGCTCGTTCCTCGTCTGCATCCCGCTGCAGTTCTACTACACGTTCGCCAATCCCTTCCTGAACGAGATCGGGGTCGACAACGCCGCGGGCAAGATGACCCTCGGCCAGATGTCCGAGATCGGCTTCATGATGCTGATGCCCTGGCTGCTCGTTCGCCTCGGCGTCAAGCGGCTCCTGCTGGTGGGGATGCTGGCGTGGGCGCTGCGTTATGTCCTGTTCGCCTACGGCGACCCGGGGCCCGGCGTCTGGATGCTCTACGGCGGCATCCTGCTGCACGGTGTCTGCTACGACTTCTTCTTCGTCACCGGGCAGATCTACGTCGACACGAAGGCGCCGGCGGACCTGCGCGCCGCCGCGCAGGGTTTCATCGCGTTCGTGACGCTCGGCGCCGGAGGGCTGATCGGGACGTGGCTCGCGGGGCGGGTCGTCGACGCCTACGCCGTGGCCGGCGGGTCCCCGGTGCACGAGTGGGGCGCGATCTGGCTCGTCCCCGCGATCTGGTCCGCCGTCGTGCTGCTGCTCGTGGCGGCCTTCTTCACGCACCGCGAGAGGCCGGCGCCGCGGTCCGAGGCGGCGTCGGTCGCCGCCTGACGCACCGCGCGAGGGTCAGCACACAGCGTTAGGCGGGCCGACCTCGCCCCTCGGTCGGGCGGGCTCCACGAGCGCGCAACGAGGCCGCGGCGCCACCCGTGCGGCCGTGTCGGGCGGCGGCGCTGTCCCGCGTCTCTCTCGCTCGTATGAGGTACGATGTTCCGGGTTGGAGCGGCGTTCGGCCACGCGTCCGGGAGCCGCCGGCGCGCCCGGGGGGATGCGCAAGGCGCCTGGGCGGCCGGGATGTTCCGCGGGCTTGTCTCTGTCCGGCGGCATCGCGGGTTAACACGGCACCATGTCTTCGAGCGACACTACGAACGAGCAGCCCGGCGCCGGGGGCCTGGGCGCGGACGCGAAGCGGATCTGCGTCTACCTGGGCGGCAACCGCGGGCGGGAGCAGCGCTACATCGACGAGGCCCGGACCTTGGGCCGCCTGATGGCTGAGAGCCGAATCGGGCTGGTGTACGGCGGCGCCCGCGTCGGACTGATGGGCGTGCTCGCGAGAACCGTCCTCGACCACGGCGGGGCGGTAACCGGCGTCGTCCCGCGGCAGCTCTCCTATCAGGATCTCGCCCTCGACAGCCTGAGCGAGCTGCACGAGGTCGACACCATGCACGAGCGGAAGCACCTGATGCAGTCGCTGGCCCACGCCTGCCTTGCGCTGCCCGGCGGCTTCGGCACGCTCGAGGAGATGTTCGAGGCGCTGACCTGGTCGCAGCGGCCGCTCGAGCTGCACGAGAAGCCGTGCGTGTTCCTGAACATCGACGGCTACTACGACCACCTGTTCGAGTTCCTGGAACACGCCGCTGCGCGAGGCCTTCTGCTTCCGGAGAACCGCGCGCTCGCAAGGCAGGCGCCGACCGCCGCCACGGCCCTGCGGATGATCCGCAAGGCCTGGGCGGACGAGGAGGCGGCAATGCTCCAGGTGATGCGCGCGTACGAACAGTGACCGGCGCGGAGTCGCGCCGGTGCGCCTTCGCGAGCGGCGGGGAGTCGCGCCGGTGCGCCTTCGCGAGCGGCGGGGCATCGCCCGCGGAGAACCGCCCGCCCGCGGGCGGATCCGGGTCTCCGGCCGCCCGCCCGCCGCCGTCAGGCCGAGCCCGGCGCCGATGCCTCGCGCGACTCCGTGATCGGGATGATGCGGTCGAATCCGCTGATCCGGAAGACCTCCTGGATGTGATTCTTCATCGCGCACAGGACGAGCGATCCGTCGGCCGTCTTGAGCGCCTTCGCCGCGATCAGCAGCACGCGCATGCCGGCGCTGCTGATGAAGTCGAGCCGGCTGAAGTCGACGATCAACCGCCGCTCCCCGCCGCCGATGCGCTCCATGACGATCGACTCGAAGGCGCGGGCGTTGCTGCTGTCCAGCCGTCCGACCGGCAGCAGTACCAGCGCGTCGTCCGTCCGTTCTTCCGCCACTTCGATGTTCATCGGTGCTCCTCGTCCCTCCGCCGCCCTCCCCCGGAGGCCGGTGCGGTGAGATCGTGCTCCAGGGTCAGCCGGTTGCGGCCGCCCGCGTATTCGTAGGTCACGCGATCCGCGAACGTCCTGATGATGTGCAGCCCCAGCCCGCCTATCGGCCGCCGTTCCATAGGCGCTTCCACGTCCGGGCGCTCGACCGCGGTCGGATCGAACCGGTGCCCGTTGTCCACCGTCGTCAGCACCAGCGCATCGCTGGCGAGCCGCACCGTCACCTCGATCCTCGGGTCGTCGATGCCGTCGAAGCCGTGGGTCAGGGAGTTGGTAATCAGCTCGTCGAGCGCCAGGTTGATCATGTAGATCTTCGGATGCGGCAGGCGGTTGGCGTCGCCGAACTCCTCCACCATCCGCGAGAGGCTGCGCACCGCCGACAAGCGCGGCGCCAGTGCAACGTGGAACTCGTCCATCATGATCGAGTCCGCTCACGGCCGAACGAGCCGGCCACCGCGTCCGCGCCGTTCTACGGCGCCGACTCGCGGTCCATCGCGAAGGTCAGCCAGGTGCCGCGGAGGCTGGTCCGGCCGACGCCGGGCCGCGTCCAGTCGCATACTCCGCCGGCGAAGATCGACCGCAGCTCGGCCTCTTCCTCGGCAGAGAACGTTACCGCGTAGTCCGACGGATCGACCGGCTTCGTCCGGCACTTGACGACGTCGCTCGCCAGCGGCGCGCCGGCCACCTCGCGAGGTCCCGGCGCCGAGGGATAGAGTTCCTCGCAGCGGCCGCTGCCGCGCACCTGCTCCTCGACGATGCGGGTCGGGCTATCGTCTCGCGACCAGCAGGCGTCGGCCAGCTCGGGCGGCCGCGCCCGCACGATCCGCTCGATGGGCGCATCGTCCGACCGATCCGCGGTCAGATTGGCCAGCCAGCGATCCATGTGCGCCAGGGCTCCCCGGAGGACCGGGCTGCTGCTGCTGTAGAGGCCGTGTCGATCGTCCTCCACGAGCATCACGTGGTTGTCGGTGCGCCCGTTCGCCTTGCGCAGTCGCTCCCGCATCGAGAACGAGTGGTAGCGCACGTGGACGTCGCCGTTCTCGCGGTCGTCGCTGTAGGCGCGGTAGTCGATGATGGGCGTCTCGGCGAGGCCACCGCTCCCGCTGGTCAGGCGGCCCGTCTCGTAGGCGAGCCGGATGGCCTCCGGATCGGCCACGGTCCGCTCCGGCTGGAAACGCCCGTCCGGGTCGTAGCCGCCGATGTACCGGTTCAGGTCCAGGAACTGCGCGGTCGTGATGACGCCGTCGTTCAGGGCCGCGAGGCCGTACTGCACACCGGCGTTGTCGAGGGGCCGCCGGGCGAAGCCGGTCTCCGCGTCCCGGCCGTAGATGTTCACGTAGTGGCTGTAGACGTCGCAGCGCGCCCCGTCCGGGTTGCCGGTGGGATGGTACTGCAGGTGCTCGGGCAGGACGTCCGGACAGAACTCCCCCACGTGGACGCGGCCGGCGTTGCGGGACACGTTGGGCATCGTCGCCAGCGTCAGAAACCCGGCGACGGCCCGCTGCTGCTCCTCCGTGAAGGCGACGGTCGCCGTCTCGCGGAAGTAGCGGTCGAGGAGCCGGGCGTCGGTGACCATCGGGATGGTGCCGAAGCCGACGTCCGGGAAACTGCAGCCCGGAATGATGCCGTCGAGCAGGCCGGGATAGTTGTCGGCGATCTGGTGGTTCTGGTACGAGCCGCCGGAGCAGCCCCAGCCGATCGTGTAGCGCGGAGGGCCGTAGGCTTCGATGAAGCGTTCCTTGACGAGCATCATCGTCTCGGCGGCGAGCACGTCGTTGCAGTTGTTGCCGTAGACGTTCAGGCTCGCCGACGCGACGGCGTAGCCCTGCCGCAGCATCACGTCGTCGGTGACGCCGCCCGTGCGGGCTCCCTGGCGGTACCAGCCGTTCACGCAACCGCCGCCGAACGTGTAGATGAGCCGCCCGTTCCAGCCCGGCGAGGCGGTCCAGGGGTCGACTTCCGCGTGGTCGGCGCCCGGGGCGTGCAGCAAAGCGATCTGGTAGATGGCCCGGTTGGCGGTGCCGGTCTCGATGCGCACGACGTACGGCACGCGGGTGCCGTCCAGGGTCGTCGTCATGGCGACGTCGGCCGGCAGGGCCGCCGGATCCGCCAGCGGCGTGAGGGCTTCCGCCCCCGCGGCGCGGTACGCGTAGTCGATCCGGCGGGGGATCGAGCAGTGCTCGTCGAGCGGCGCGCCAAGCGTATCGCCCGACGGCAGCTCGAACGTCTCCGTCTCACAGATGAACGGCTCCTCGTGCGGCCCGGAGAAGACCGGTCCCTCTGCCGGATGGTTGACGAGGGTCAGCGACGCCGCCGGCGCATCGCCGAGAACGACCGACACCTCGTTCGCACCGAGGCGCAATCCGTCGACCATCCCGACCAGCCGGCCCGTCCCGGCGTCCTGACGGAAGGCCGCAGTCGCGTCACGGCCGTTGACCGCGACCCGTACGTCGGCCGGAGCGGCGTCGGTCGGCACGGAGAGCTGCAACAGCGCGTCGCCGCCGCTCACCGTGTCGGGGCGGCTCGACAGCACCGACAGCTCGATGCCTTCGTCGGCGGCACGCACCGCCGAACCCGGGAGGCTCGCCAGCAGCCCGACGGCCAGCAGTCCGATCGCTGGCCGGTGCCCGACGATTCTGCGCTCCGGCATGGCTTGCTCACTCCCTTCCGAGGTTCGGCCCGTTCCGAGGTTCCGCGGCAAGACTACACGGACCGCGCCCGCGAGAGGGTCGAAACCCCGAACGATCCGCGTCCGTCCCCCGCAAACGACGAAGCGCCGCGCCCGGGGCCCGGGGCCGCCGGACACGACGCTCGCCGTGCAGCTGTTGCGTCGCCTACTTCAGTGCCGAGTAATCGCTGGCGCTCATCATGATGACCTCGGCGCCCTCGAGCGGCGCGGGGTACTTCGCCAGCAGGGTGTCCCAGTCCGGGTCCCCGCGGAACCCCTCCCAGACCTCGGTCCGGTGCGCACGGTCGCGATAGGCGAGCATCCAGATCAGGGTGTTCGGATCATCGAGGCTCTGCCAGACGGCGACCACCTTCGCGCCGTGCTTCTCGAAAATCGAAACCTCGCCGTTGCGGAACCGGTCGTGCAGCTCGTTGATGCCGCCGGTGGTCTTGCCGTCTTCGGTGACGGGCGGCCGCGCGGTGTACATCCGAATCTCGAAGCAGCGCGAGTCGTCCGCCACGTTCTTCATCAGCTCGGCCGACAGCCCGCCGGCCGGGCCGCACGGCGGCGGCGCTTCGTCCTGGGCGCTCGCGGCGCCGGTGAGCGCCAAGGCGACGACGACGGCGAGAAAGATTGATCGCATTCCTGATCCCCCTCCGGATTGGTTTACCCGGCCCGGCGGCGTCTTCCCCGCCGCACGGACGCGACCCGCCTGCATGCGCGGATCGCGTCCGCATTGTATGGCAGCCGGTGCCGTGCGGAAAGAGCGGCCGCCGCGGCGACGCGTCCGGACGGGGTCAGGGAGAGCCGAGCCGGTTCCAGACGACGGTCGTCCGGATCGTCTGTCCGTCCACCGTCGCGGCCGGCGGCTCGAGCAGAAGCCGGCCCTCGCGCAGCGTGAACCCGCGCCGCGCCGCGCTTCCGACGGCCCGCGGATCGAGATGGCCGGTTCGGTGGTGGACCACGACACCCTCGTCCGGCAGCACCTGGAACGGCCCGAAGTAGCTGACGTAGCCCTGCAGGGCCGCGACTGCCTCGGACGGTGTCGGGGGCGGCGCGGCGTAGGGGCGCCGCCCCGCGCGCATCAGGTGCACGGCCATGTGACCGGACGGCATGTAGATCAGGTTCCCCGCCGCGTACTGCTCCGTCGGAACATCGTCGCCGTCCGCCGTCCGGCGCTCGATCCGCTCGATCTCCCAGAATCCGAGCAGATCGCGAGCCTCCGCTGCGGCGGCGGGCGCCGGCTCGACCCGTTCCCAGACGTTGCGCAACTGGACGCCGACCGTGCCGTACCCGCAGCCGCGGTCGGTGACGAAGGAGTCGGGGCACTGAAGCGGCGGCAGGAGGATCAGCCGGTCGTCGGCCAGCTCGTACCGCAGCAGCAGCTCGGTGCCGGTCAGCCCCGGGTCGAGGCTTCCGCTGATCCGGTGGGTCAGGTAGCCCTCCTGCCCGCCGAACGCGTACCGCCCGAAGTACGCGCTGTAGCGCGCGACGGCCGCCGCGGCGTCGGGGCCGGCGGGTGCTTCCGCGTCCGGGGTCGGGTCCGCGCCTTCGCGCTGCACGACCATCCCGACGCGTTCGCCGTCGTACATCAGGTAGCCGACGGCGGCGTCCTGACCGATGCCGGGGTGCACGAACTCGGGAAGCGGAGCACCGAACTGGTCGTGGCGCTCGACCCTCGCGAGGCGCCACGTGCCGGTGAGGCGCGCCCGGGGATCGGCCGGCGCGTCGGGTGCAACGGCCGCCTCCCGCGACGGCGCTGGCTCCGGGTCGGGGCGCGGCGCCTCGCAGGCGACGCCGGCGGCGGCTACGGCCGCCGCCAGGAGGCCGGACAGGGACGCACGGCGGCGGTCGCGGCTCGGGTTCATCGTCTCCTCGCTGTCTCGCTTCGTCGACGGACGCCGTTCACTCTACCCCGCGCACGCTGCCCCCGGCGGCCGGCATCGAGCGGTCCCCCGCGGGACGACGGCGCCGGCGGCACAACGGCATCCACGCCGGCCGTACTACGGGGTCTACAATGATCCGGGCCGCCCGCCGGGCGGGGTCAGAGGATCGCCACGGCCGACGGCGCCTCCGGGCGCCGGCCCGGGTTTCGCGCGTGCGAATCGTTCACTTCGCCGATCTCCATCTCGATGCGCGGTTCGCGTGGGCCGGGGCCGAGGGGACCGCGGCGCGCCGCCGGCGGCAGGCGCTCCGCGACGCGCTCGGCCGGATCGCCGCACTGGCGCGGGACTGGAACGCCGGCGCCCTGCTCTGCGGCGGCGACCTCTACGAGCACGAGCGCGTGACCCCCGACACGGCCGGGTTCGTGCGCAGGACGTTCGCGGACCTCGCTCCGCTCCCGGTCTACCTCGCTCCGGGCAACCACGACCCGTTCGTTCCCGACAGCCTCTACGCCCTGGTCGACTGGAGCCCGAACGTGCACGTGTTCCGCGAGCCGCGCCTCGAGCCGGTCGGGCTCGGCGCCGGGCTGACGCTGTGGGGCGCGGCACACTGCGCCCCGGCCGGCACGGGCGGCTTCTTCCGCACGTGCCGTGTGCGCGGGAGCGGCGTCCACGTGGCCCTCTGTCACGCCGCGGAGCGGGCGTGGCTCGTGAAGCAGGACCACGGCAAGGAACCGCACGCTCCCTTCGACGCCGACGAGGTGGAACGAGCCGGCCTGGCCCACGCGTTCCTCGGACACTACCACCGCCCGCGGGACGCCGCACGCCACACCTATCCCGGCAACCCCGAGCCGCTCGCGTTCGGCGAGGGCGGCGCGCGGGGCGCGGTCGCGGCGACCATCGCCGAGGACGGAACGACCGCCCGCGAGCGGCGCGTCGTGTCGCGGACGGCGGTGCACGACCTCGCGCTCGACGTCAGCGGGTGCGCCTCGCAGCAGGACGTCCGGCTACGCCTGGCCGACGCGGTGGCCGGCCGCCAGGGCGTCATCCGCCTGACGGTCGAGGGCGATCTGCAGCCGGCTGTCGACCTCCGGACGGACGACCTGCGCGATGCCCTGCGGGAGGCGTTCGATGCGGCGCAGGTGCGCGTCGGCGACCTGCGCGCCGCCTACGACCTCGACGAGATCCGGCGGGAGCCGACGGTGCGGGGCCAGTTCGTGCGGGACGTCATGGCCGCCGGCCTGGCGGAGGACGAGGCGCGGCGCGTGCTGGCGGCCGGCCTGCGGGCCCTGGAAGGCCGTAGCGACCTGGAGACGCCGTGATGCGGTTCGAGTCCGTGCGCGCGCACCCGTTCGGGCCGTTCCGGGACGAGACTCTCGACCTGTCGCCGGGCATGAACGTCGTCTACGGACCGAACGAGGCGGGCAAGTCGACCTGGCACGCCGCGCTCTACGCCGGGCTGTGCGGCGTGCGGCGCGGCCCCGGCGCGGGCCGCGCCGAGGATCGACGCTTCCGGGATCGCCACCGGCCCTGGGATGCCGGCGGCGCCTGGGCGGTCTCCGCGCGGGTCGCGCTTGCGGACGGCCGCCGAGTCGAGTTGCGCCAGGACCTGGCGGCGAAGGTCGGCAGCCGCGCAAGCGATGCGGATCGGGCCGCGCGCGACTACACGGCCGAGATCCTGCACGACGGCGCGCCGGACGGCTCCCGCTGGCTTGGCCTCACCCGCGGGTCGTTCCTCGGGGCCTCGTCGGTTCGGCAGGCCCAGATCCTCGGTCTCCTCGCCGACCCCGGCGCACTGCAGGAGGACCTGCAGCGGGCCGCCGCCACCGCGGGGACGGACGAGACGGCGGCCCGAGCGCTCGATCTGCTGCACCGCCATCGCCGGGAGCGGGTCGGCTCGGTACAGTCGCGCTCGCGGCCGCTGCCGATGGCGCAGGAGCGCGTGCGCGAGGCCGCCGCGGCCGTCGAGCGGGCGCAGGAGGCGCAGGGGGAGTTCCGTGCCCTGGCTGCCCGCATCGAGCGCACCGAGCGCGCGGCGCGGGCCGCGGAGGAGCGCGCCGCGGGGATGCGCGCGGCGCTGGCCGAACGCGAGGCCGCG
>JAGWAJ010000060.1:20421-28044 GCA_021296475.1 Acidobacteriota bacterium | reverse complement strand
ACCTGGATCTGCCCTTCAGTCCGACGGGTGTCTACGACCTCGACTTCAACCGCGCTTACCATCCGACGTGCTACTTCGACGAGGAATTCGACTGCCCGTTCCCGCCGCCCCAGAACCGGCTGCCCACGCCGGTGCGCGCCGGCGAGCGGCTGCCGCCGCCCGAGGAGCGCCGGATGCCGCTGACCGGACTCGACGGGCTCGGCGGGGCCGGCGTATCCGACCAGTCCGGGGATGCCGGAGCGCCTGCGGAGGAGGCCACGCGGCCGGAAGAGACTCCGCTCCCCGAGGCCGAGGCATCTCTCGAGCCGTCCGGGCCCGCCGGCGCCGGAGGGCCGGAGGCAGGGGGCGACCGGACGCAGGCCGCCGCAAGCTCCGACGCGGCGGCCCGGCGTCCCTGACGCGGCGCCTCGACCCGCCATTCGGCAGGCCGCGCCACTGCCCGCCTCAGGTCATGTCGCTCCTCGGTGTCATCTTCGACTTCGACGGGGTCATCGCGGACACCGAGCGGCTGCACCTGCGAGCGTTCCAGCAGGTGCTCTCCGGCGGTTCCTTGACGCTGACGGAGGAGGCGTACGACGCGCGCTACCTGGGCTACGACGACGCCGGCGTCTTCAATGCCGTGGCCGCCGACCACGGGCGGCGCCTCGCGCCGGAGGAGCTCGCGAGCATGGTCGCGGCGAAGGGGCGCCGGTACGACGACCTCGTCGGGGCAGGGCAGGTCGTGTTCCCCGACGCCCCCCAGTGCATCGAGCGTCTCGCGGCGGACGTCATCCTGGGCATCGCGTCGGGGGCGCTGCACGGGGAGATCGAGGCCATCGTGCAGGGAGCCGGGCTCCGCGGCCACTTCTCGGCGATCGTCGCCGCGGACGACGTCGAGCGCTCCAAGCCTGCGCCGGACTCGTACGCCCGCGCCGTGGAGCTGCTCAGCGCGGAGCTCGGCCGGCCGCCGTCGCCCTCGGGCTTCGTGGCGATCGAGGACTCCCGGTGGGGAATCGAGGCGGCCACCGCGGCGGGGCTGCCGTGCGTCGGCGTCACGACGTCGTACGGCCCGCAGGATCTGCCCGGCGCGGCGCTCATCGTGCCGCGCCTCGCAGAGCTGGACACCGACCTCCTGGCCGCGCTCTGCCGCTCGTAGGAGTCCGCACGGTCAGAGGGCGCAGCCACGCAGGGCAGGCGTCGGGGCGTACGATCGCTTCGCCCCGACGGGCCTCAGGCCGCCTCCCACTCGCCCTCTTGCCCCGGACGCCGGCGCACCCGGCCCTCCGCCTCCAGCTTCACGAGGTGCGCGAGGACACTCTCGCCGGCGGCCCGCACCAGGCCCTCCGCGAGGCCGACGTACACCTTCGCCACCAGGGACTCGCGCGTCGCCGGCCCCGCGGCCAGCGCGTCGAGGATCTGCTCGTCCCGGCGTGACCGATGGGCCACGTAGTGGTCGATCAACGCGACGACGTCTCGAATCTCGGGGCCGTGGCCGGGGAGGACGCGCGCCGGTCGCAGCGCACGCACGCGTGCCAGCGACGCGAGGTAGTCGGCGAGGCTGCCGCCGGAGCTCGCCGGAATGAGGACCGTCCCGCCGGCCACCAGCAGATCGCCGGAATAGAGGGTGTCGGCTGCCTCGTCGAAGAAGCACACGTGGTCCGACGCGTGGCCCGGCGTATGGAGGACGCGCAGCACGCCGCTGCCGGCGGGAACCAGGTCGCCGTCCGCCAGCGGCTGCCAGTCGACGGGGTAGCGGTCGTCGCCCGCGTCCGGCATCTTCGCGAAGGTCGTGCCGCGCCATCCCGCGGCGATCGCCGCCGCCCCCGATGCGTGGTCGGGGTGGCCGTGGGTCACGAGCACGCGCGCGAGGGGTCCCGGCCCGAGCGCGTTCCGGAGACCCGCCAAGTGGCGGCCGCCGCCGGTCGCCGCATCGATCAACGCCGGCTCCCGGCCCGGGATAAGCCAGGTGTTGTTGCCTTCGCCGGTGAAGACCCCCGGGTTGAAGCCTGGAATCAGCACTGCCACTGCGCCCCGCCTTCCCCGCCGCACCGCCATCATATGATCGCGCGTGCCTTCCGCCCTCGCTCCCGCCGAGGCCTTCACGCCGGAGGAGGCGTCGGCCCTGGCCCCGTACTTCGGCAACACCGACCTTCCCGTGTTCGTGCTGACGAACCTCCCGGAGGCGGTCAAGGGCGCGCTCTTCGCACGCTACTCCCGCTCCGCGAAGTCGGCCCGCCGGCTCTTCCTCGACGAGTTCCTCGGGGGGGAATCGGCGCCGGGCGTCGGAGCTCCGGCTGCGACGGCCGCCGACGCAGTGGCCGTGCAGGGCACGGCGCCGCTGCTGCGCCCCGAGATCGGCCCCGGCCAGGGGCGAGCCCGTCGACTGTACAGCCGCATTCTCGCCGAGTACGGCGACGACTCGGTGGCGCAGCTCGGCGGCGCCCACCTGGCCTGCGAAGGCATCTCCAACGTCGCGACCAAGATCGTCGAGCGCGGCCGGCTGATGGCGTACCTGGAGCAGTCGACCCGCTATGTCCCCCTCACCGCGGGCCCGGACGGCAGGTGGCCGTACGTCGTGCCCGCGGAGGTCGACGACCCGGAGCTGCGGTCGCGCTTCGTCGAGACGCTCGATCGGGCGTTCGCGACCTACGCCCGCTGGATGGAGCCGTTGCAGGCGTACTACCGCGAACGGCATCCGCGGTCCGCCGGAGACTCGGAATCGGTCTACCGGTCCGTAATCCGCGCCAAGGCGCTCGACGCGTTGCGCGGGCTGCTCCCGGCGGCCACGCGATCGAACGTCGGGATCTACGGCTCCGGACAGGCGTACGAGGCGCTGCTGCTCCGGATGCAGGCCCACGAGCTGGCCGAGAGCCGCGAGTTGGCCGGGCTGATGCTGGCGGAGCTCCGCAAGGTCATTCCGGCCTTCCTCGAGCGGGTCGACCGGGAGGACCGTGGCGGGCGGTGGCGCGACTACCTCCGCCGGCGCAATGCCGGCTCCCGCCGCCTGGCCGCGGCCATGGCGCAGGAGATCGCCGGCGCTGCCGGCGCCTCCTCCGGCCCCCCGGACGACGTGGTGCTGACCGAGTTCGATCCGGAGGGAGAGATCAAGGTGGTGGCCGCTGCGCTCTACCCGGCGTCGGGGCTGCCCTACCGCCAACTCCTTGACGCCGCGCGTGCAATGACCGTCGACGAGCGCATCCGCGTTCTCCGGACGACGGTCGGCACGCGCGCGAACCGCCGCCACCGTCCCGGGCGCGCGTTCGAGCACGCGACCTACGCCTTCGACGTCCTGTCGGACTACGGCGCGTTCCGCGACCTGCAGCGCCACCGGATGCTGACCATCGACTGGCAGGACCTGACGGTCAGGCACGGCGCGGCGCGCCCGGCCGACATCGACGCCGCCGGAGCCCGCGCCGACTGGGACCGGGTGATGGACGAGTCGGGGGAGCTGTGCGAACGAACGGCGCGCGCCTGCTCTCCGCTGGTCGCCCAGTACGCGGTCTCGATGGCCTACCGGACCCGCTTCCACCTGCGGATGAACGCCCGCGAGGCGATGCACGTTCTCGAGCTGCGCACCGCTCCCCAGGGCCACCCGGCCTATCGGCGTGTGTGCCAGCGGATGCACCGCCTCATCGCGGAACAGGCGGGCCACCGGGCTGTCGCCGACGCGATGAGCTTCGTCGACCACAGCGAGGTCGCGCTCGAGCGCCTCGACGCCGAGCGTCGCGGCGCGCGCCGCCGCACGGCGGCCGGCGGCGTTCCGCCGGGCGACTCCGGTTGACGGTCAGCTGGCCTCGCCGTCCGCCTCGTCCCAGTAGCGCTCGTACTCCTGCAGGAAGGTGAGACTTTCGAACGAGCGCATCCGATCGAGGAAGAGGACGCCGTCGAGGTGGTCGGTCTCGTGCTGGATGACGCGGGCCGCGAAGCCCTGCGCGGTCATCCGCAGCGGCGTGCCGTGCCGGTCGAGCGCGCGCACCCGGATGTCGGTGGGGCGGGGAACGCGGCCCCGCACGTCGGGGATGCTGAGGCAGCCTTCCCAGTCGTCCTCGACCACCGTCCCGAGGAGCTCGATCTCCGGATTGATCATGACGATCGGCGGCAGGCCGCCGTCGGGATCGTCGACGCCGGCGACGAACAGCCGCAGTTCCTCGTGTACCTGGGGTGCGGCGAGGCCGATGCCGGCGTACTCGCGCATCGTCTCGAACATGTCGTCGATCAGGCGCTGGAGGGCCGGGGTGGCGATCTCGGCGGGGTCGAGAGGCGGCGTCCGGCGGCGCAGCACCGGGTTCCCCATCCGCGCCACCTTCAGGATGGACATGGCGCGGGATTATACGGTACGGTCCGCGAGGTAGTCGGTCCGTGGCGACGCCGGCACGGCGTGTCCGAGACGGCCTCCATTCGGCGGCCGCGATCTGCCGGTGAATCCTCCGAATCCTCCCCACGTGCACCACGAGTCGTGGCGATTCTGCCCGTCCTGCGGGGGTCGGCTCGTCCCCCGGCGGCTCAAGGCGGGGGAGCCGGAGCGACCCGTCTGCGACCGCTGCGGCCGGGTGATCTACCTCGATCCCAAGGTGGCCGTCGGCACCGTGATTACGAACGGGGAAGGGGAAATCGCGCTCGTCCGGCGTTCGATCGAGCCGGGCTACGGCAAGTGGGTCTTTCCGGGCGGATACGTCGATCGCGGCGAGGAGCCGCAGGTGGCCGCGGTGCGGGAGGCGCGCGAGGAGGCGGGCCTCGAGATCCGCCTCGACGGGCTGATCGACATCTACGCCTATCCGGGCGCCACTCCGATCGTCATCGTGTACGCGGCGTCGGCGATTGGCGGTCTGCTGGAGGCGGCCGACGAGTCGCTCGAGGCCGCCTGGTACGGCCCCCACGCCATCCCGTGGGACGAGCTTGCCTTCCCGAGCACGCGCGACGGGCTGCGCGACCACCGGCGCGGCCGCCCTTACACCGGCCCGCGCCAGGGGTGGGCGCCGTAGAAGGGCGCGGACTCGCGTCCGGGGTCGACTGGGCTCCGAGCGGAGCCGTCAAGCGACGCTCGGCGGCTACTCCAACCGGGCGAGCGCGGCCTCGGCCGCGCGGTGCCCGCTGACGACGGCGCTCTCGATCGTGCCCGGCAGGCCCGTGTCGATCCAGTCGCCGGCCAGCAGGAGCCCGTCGACGGGAGTCTCCGTCCCGGGTCGCGGTGGCTGGCCCGGCGCCAGCGAGAAGGTCGCCCGCGGCTCGCGAATGACGGATGCGTGCTCGATGCGCCAGCCGCGGTCGGGCAGTGCGTCGCGCAGGTCGGCCGCGGCCCGCGCGACGATGCGCGGATTCGCCAGATGAGCGACGTCGTCGGCGCCGCTCGCGACGAGCGTCAGCCGTGCGCCGGCCGGTCGGTCTCCACCGGTGCCCCCGAGACGGCCGGCTTCCCCGAGACCGCCGGCTTCCCGCCGACCGCCGGCGCCCCGGTGGTCGGACGTCGTCTCGAACGCCCACTGCATCGTCCGGCCCGGCAGTCCGACGAAGGGGCTCGCGAGCAGCGGCCGGTCGACCCAGAGGTTGACGGTCACGATGGGGGAGGCGGACGTGCCGCGCGCCGCCTCGACCATCGGCGCGAGCATGTCGGGGCAATCGGGCAGCAGGCCCGGCAGCGCATACCACGGGACCGCGGCGATCACGGTCTCCGCGCGGAGGAGCGTCTCGCCGGCGGCGACGCCGCGCAGCCCCCTTCCGTCGACGAGCACAGTGGCGGGCATTCGCGTCCGCACGGTCCCGCCGCGCGCCTCCAGGAAGCGCCGGGCCGGCTCGGCGTACAGCGCAGCGAGGGGTCGGGAAGGGATGCCGATGGCCGCGTCGGTCCGACCCGGCCCGCACAGCTCGGCCAGGACGCGCGCGAACGGACGCGCCGCCGCCCGCTCCGGGCGCTGGTTGAGCGCGGCGAGCGCGAGCGGCTCCCACAGCAGGTGGCGCAGTTGCGGTCCTTGCCCGAAGCGCACGAGCCAGTCGCGCACGGTCTCGTCCGCGCGCGCCGCTCCGGGTGCGCCGTCGTCCACCGCCGGCGCCCCCGATGCCTCGGTGCGCTCGGGCGCGCGGGACCCTTCGCTCCCGAACAACCGGCGCGCAGCCGGCGTTTCCGTGCGCGCCTGCTCGCGCTCTGCGCGAATCGCCCCCAGCATCCGGAGCGCCGCCCAACGCTCGGCCGCCGGCACGCGGTCCCACTCGAGCACGCCGGCCAGAAGGTTGAGCGGCGCCGGCAGGTGTGGGCAGTCCAGGCGCGTCCGCGTGCCGTCGAGGTCGATCGACTCGACGGCCAGGCTCGGCTCCAGGCGCACGTCGCGGTCGGCGCCGATGCGCCGCAGGAAACGCCACGTCTGCCGGTAGCAACCGAAGAGCACGTGCTGGCCGTTGTCGACCGGCCGGCCGGTGGCGGGGTCGCGATACGACGTTGCCCGGCCCCCCAGACGCGGGCGCCGCTCCAGCACCAGGACGCGGGCTCCGCGCTCCGCGAGCGCGACCGCCGCGCTCAAGCCGGCGAAACCGGCGCCGATGACGATAACGTCGTGCATTCGTCGCGCATCCGTCGCGCGCGGGCCGCCGTTCCGCGACCCGCTCAGGATACCGGGGCGGCGGTGCCGCGCAGCATCACTTGCGCCCAGACGGTCGCCGCGATCAGGGCGCGCCGCGGGCGCGGGACCCGCACGACGTCGCGGAACACGTCGTGCCCCCGGCGCTCGATGCGCTCGAGAATGGCGAGGTAGATGCCGCTCATGATCTCGGCCGCCACGAGCCGCCGGGCGTCCTCCGCGGGCAGCGCCGCCTTCGCCTTCGCATGGAAGGACCGCGCGCGGCGACATTCGAAATCGAGCAGCGCGGCGACCTGCTCCGACCGGCCGCCGGCCAGGTCCCGTTCGGTCACGCCGAAGCGCCGCAGGTCTTCCTGCGGCAGGTAGAGCCGGCCGCGCGCCAGATCGGCCGGGATGTCGCGAACGATGTTGGTGAGTTGCAGCGCCACGCCGAGCGCCACCGCGTAGTCGCGAGTGCCGGGATTGCGGTATCCGAAGATCTCGATGCACGTGAGTCCGACCGAGGACGCGACCCGCAGGCAGTAGCCGTACAGATCCTCGAAGGTCTCGTAGCGGCGGGGGGTGGCGTCCATGGCGACGCCGTCGACCAGATCGTCGAACGGCGTGCGCGGCAGGTGGAAGCGTGCGACGACCGGTTTGAGGCGCTGCCCCTGGGCCGTCTCGGGGCGGCTGGCACCGAAGCACCGGTCCAGCTCCGACCGCCAGCGGTCCAGCTCCCGGGCATGGGTCTCGGCGCCGGCCCCCGCCTCGGCGCGGTCGACCGCGTCGTCCACCGCGCGGCAGAAGTCCCACACCGCGACGATGGCGCGCCGCTTCGCCGCCGGCAGCACCAGGAACGAGTAGTAGAAGTTGGTGTCGCGACTCACGTCCACACGACCGCGCGCCAGACGAGGGGCAGCACGTCCCGCGATCCCAGCACCGGACGGCTCGCGAACGGATCATAGCCAGCCGCCGTGATCCGTTCGAGAACGCGCATGCCGCCGAGCCACGTCAACCGGAGCTCCAAGCGAAGCCGTCCCCGCACGCCGTCGCAGACGGGTCGCCCCTCGCGGAAGAGCTCCCGCGTTCGGGCGGC
>JAGWAJ010000060.1:13690-20319 GCA_021296475.1 Acidobacteriota bacterium | reverse complement strand
CCCAGGTCCTGCAGGAAGTTCGTGACCTGCAGGGCGGAGCAGACCGCGTCCGACCGCCGGTCGAGGGCCGGGTCGCGGTAGCCGGACAGGCGCAGCACGATGCGCCCCACCGGGTTCGCCGAGCGGCGGCAGTAGTCGAGCAGATCGGCCCAGGTGGCGTAGCGCCTGACGGTGACGTCCTGCCGGAATGCGCTCAACAGGTCGTCGAACCAGTGGACCGGCAGGTCGAACGCCGCCATCGTGTGGCCGACGGCGAGGAAGATCTCGTCGGCGTCCGGGTGCTCGACCTCGTCGTCGACCGGCCGGCGGCCGTCGTCCGGGCCTCGGCCGGCGCCTGCCGACGGCGCGTCCGAGGCGGCGCGCCGCAGCCGCTCCCCCCAGCGGGCGAGCCGGTCGAGCCGGGTCGCGGCGGGGCAGTCGCCTTCGTCGGCGAAGTCGTCCGCGACCCGCGCGAACGCGTACACGGCGGCCACGTGGGGGCGCAGCGCGGACGGGAGAAGCCGCGAGGCGACGGGGAAGTTCTCGTAGTGGCTCCCGGCCAGGCGCAGGCAGGTGGCGTAGGCTCGGCGCAGACGGAGTTGCGACACCGTCCCCGGCGTCGGTCCCGTGTCGTTCACCACGCGATCTCGGCCGCGCCCGCCCGATGGTTCACGGCGCGGGCCAGCGCGAAGAGCAGATCGGACAGCCGGTTGACGTAGCGCAGGATGTCGGGCTCGACGGAGTCGGCGCCAAGGCCGACGATGCGGCGCTCCGCCCGCCGGCACACCGCCCTCGCCTGGTGGAGGGCGGCGCCCGCGGCGCTTCCGCCCGGCAGGATGAAGGTCCTGAGCGGCGGCACGGCGCCGTCCACGCTGTCGATCCAGGACTCCAGCCGCGCCACGTCCGCGGCGCCGATCGAGGCCTTCGCCACGCGGTCGGCGATGCGCGAGCGCGGATCGGCGAGGCGGGCGCCGAGGGCGAAGAGGTCGCGCTGGGCCGCGACGGCCATCTCGTCGAGGTCGTCCGGCAGGCCGGCGGCGCGGGCGAGGCCGATCGACGCGTTCAGCTCGTCCACCTCGCCGCACGCCGCGATGCGCGGCTCCGTCTTCGGCACCGTCGTCCCGTCGAAGAGCGCGGTCGTACCCCGGTCGCCGACTCCGGTGTAGAGTGACACGGCCCGATTATCACACGCCCGCCCTTGCCGTGAAGGTCGCCCTCGCCCACGACTGGCTCGTTCACCTCGCCGGATCGGAGCGCGTGCTCGAGTCGATGCACGCCCTCTTTCCGGGGCCGATCCACACGCTGCTGTGCGATCCGGCTGCCATCCGGGGGAGCGTGTTCGAGGCGGCGGACATCCGCCCGTCGTTCCTGCAGCGGCTGCCCGGGGCGGTCCACCACCACCGGTCCCTGCTGCCGCTGTTCCCCCTGGCGATGGCGTCGTTCGACCTGTCGGACTTCGATCTCGTCCTCTCGTCGAGCCACGCCGCGGCCAAGAGCGTCCGGACCCGGCCCGGGCAGTTGCACATCTGCTACAGCCACACCCCCATGCGCTACGCCTGGGACCTCCTGGAGGACTACATCGCGCCGCTCGATCCGCTGAAGCGCGTCCTCGCCCGGCGGCTGCTGCTGCACCTGCGGGGCTGGGACCGCCGCACGGCGCGCGGGGTGGACCACTTCCTGGCCAACTCGGCCTTCACCGCGGACCGCATCCGGCGCTGCTACGGGCGCACGGCCACCGTGCTCCATCCGCCGGTGGAGGTCGAGCGCTTTCGGCCCGCCGCCCGGAAGGGGAGGCACTTCGTCACCGTGTCGCGGCTCGTACCCTACAAGCGCGTCGACGCGATCGTGGGCGCGTTCAACCGCCTGGGACTGCCGCTGGTCGTCGTCGGGCACGGCCCGGAGCGGGGCTCGCTGGCCGCGGTGGCCGGCCCGAACGTCGAGTTCGCCGGTGGGCTCGACGATCGGGCGGTAGCCACCGTCGTCGCGGAAGCCCGCGGGTTCGTGATCGCGGCGGTGGAGGACTTCGGCATCGCGCCCGTCGAGGCGCAGGCTGCCGGCACGCCGGTGGTCGCGCTCGGACGCGGCGGGGCGCTCGAGACGGTCGTCGACGGCGAGACCGGCACGTTCTTCCCGGAGCAGTCGCCCGAGGCGATTGCCGAGGCGGTGGAGCGGCTCCTGAGGCTGGAGGATCGCATCGACCCCGCGCGCCTGCGGGCGCACGCCGAGCGCTTCAGCCGGCCGCGCTTCGAGCAGGCCTACCGCGCGTTCGTCGAGGCTCGGTTGCGGGATCGCAGATCGGCTGCGCAGGTTCCGTTCCCGCCCCGGTAGAATCGCAGGCCACGGCGACGCCGGCCCGTTGTCCGTCGCGCGAACGGCCGGTCCGTTGTCAGGGCGCAGCCGCGCCCCCGTATGGCGGAGCGACGCATGACCCATAGCAGAAGAGTCGTCATCACGGTCACCTGCCTGATCGTCGGCGCCCTCGCCATGCGCGGTCCGGCGGCCGGGCAGCCGCCGGATGCGGCCCCCCCCGCGGACACGATCTTCGCCGGCGACCACATCGTCACGATGGAGCCGGGCCGGCCGGCGGTGGAAGCCGTGGCGGTGCGCGGGGAGACGATCGCCGCGGCCGGGGCCCGCGACGACGTGATGGCCCTCCGCGGCGATGCGACGCGCGTCGTCGAGCTGGGGCAGCGAGCACTGCTCCCCGGCTTCATCGACACCCACGGCCATTTCCTCGCCGTCGGGATGACGCTCGACGCGCTCGCGCTCCATCCGCCGCCGGTCGGGGACGTCCGCACCATCGACGACATCGTGCGCAAGATTCGGGCGTGGATCGCCGAGCACGACATCCCGCCGGGCGAGATGGTGAGCGGCGGCGGCTACGACGACTCGCTGTTGGCCGAGAACCGCCACCCGACGCGCTTCGACCTGGATCGGGCGTCGACGGAGCACCCGATCGTGCTGACGCACGTGTCGGGGCATCTGCGCACCGCCAACTCGCTGGCCCTCCGCGCGGCGGGCGTCACCGCCGACACCCCGGACCCGCCCGGCGGCCACATCCGCCGCATCGCCGGCACGGGGGAGCCCGACGGGGTTCTCGAGGAGACCGCGGGCGGACTCGTGGGAAACAGTTGGCTGTTCCGGCCCACCGATGACCTGGAGGGCCTGGCCCGCCGCGCCATCGACGTGTACACGAGCTACGGCACGACCACGATTCAGGACGGGGCGACCGGGCAGGACATGGTTCGGCAGTTGCGCGCGGCGGCCGAGCGCGAGCCGTTCGCCGCCGACGTCGCGGTCTTCCCGCGGTTCCGGACGCTGGAGGACGCCGAGCGCGCGACGCTGGAGGCCGACTACCGCGGCGGCCTGCGCGTCGCCGGGGTCAAGTTCTCCCTCGACGGGTCGCCGCAGGGCCGCACCGCGTGGGTGACCGAGCCGTACCACGAAGGGCCGCCGGGCGCCCCGGCCGACTACCGCGCCTACGGGACCCTCGACCCCGAGCTCTACCGGGCGGGGGCGGCGCACCTCATCCGGCGGGGCGTGCCGATCCTCGTTCACGCCAACGGCGACGCGGCCATCGACCTGATGCTGGACGGCGTGGAGGCGGCGATGGCCGGCATCGACCCGCCGCCCGACCACCGGGCGGTGATCATCCACGCGCAACTGATGCGGGCGGACCAGCTCGACCGGGCCGCCGTCCTCGGCGCCGTGCCATCGTTCTTCTCCGCCCACGCCTTCTTCTGGGGCGACTGGCACCGGCGGAGCTTCGGCGAGGCGCGCGGCAACGCGATCAGCCCCGTCCGCTGGGCGATCGAGCGCGGCGTCCGCTTCACCGTCCACAACGACGCCCCGGTGGTGCCGCCCGACATCATGCGGCTGGTGTCGATTACCGTCAATCGCAGGACGCGCAGCGGGCACGTCCTCGGTCCCGAGCAGCGCGCCACGGTCCACGAGGCGCTCCACGCGGTCACCCTCGGGGCGGCGTACCAGTACTTCGAGGAGGACGTGAAGGGATCGATCGCGCCCGGCAAGCAGGCGGACCTCGTCGTCCTCGAGACGAACCCGCTGACCGCCGACCCGGCCGAGCTCGAGCACATTCGGGTGGTCGAGACCTTCTCGCGGGGCCGGTCGGTGTACGCGCAGCCTGCGGAGTGACCGCCGCCCGACCGCGAGCCCCCGGCATGTCCAGCTTCGAGGATCGGATCGCGGGCGAGACCGACCACTACTTCCGGCGCACGAAGGAGATCGTCCGCCGCTTCGGCGACTGCCCGGTGACGTACGCGCTCTTCATGCGCCGGCCGGTCGTCGTCTGCCTGCAACTGGCCGTCGCCTGGCTCGAGGCCGCCGCCCGGGAGCGCGGCGCCGCGTTCGACATCGAGCGCCGGCACGCGGAGGGAGCGCGGGTCGGGGCCGGCGAGCCGCTGCTCTACGTGACGGGGCCGTTCGCCCACCTGGTCGATCTCGAGACGACCTGCCTGCAGCGGATCGGCGCCCCGTGCGTGGCGGCGTACAACGCCTACCAGATGTGCGTCGACATGCCCCGCACCGCGTTTCTGGCAATGGACGCGCGTCACTGCGCCGGCGCGGAGATGGCCGAGATGATGGCCTGCGCGGCCCGCGTCGGGTCCGAGGCGGCCCGGCGCGCGTCGGGCGCGGTCGGCTTCGTCGGCACCTCCACCGCCGCAACCGCCCGCCACTTCGGCCTCGCGAGCGGGATGGGGACGATGCCCCACGCGCTGGTCGGCTACGCGGGCAGCACGCTCCGCAGCGCGGAGATGTTCCACGAGGCGTTCCCCGACGAGCCGCTAACGGTGCTCGTCGACTACTACGCGCAGGAGGTGGCCGACAGCCTCGCGGTGGCGGCGCGCTTCCCGGAGCTGGCCGCGGACGGCGGGCTCGCGGTCCGCATCGACACCCACGGCGGCCGCTTCGTCGAGGGGCTCGACACCGCAAGCTCCTACGCCGTGCTCGAGCGCCACGCCCCCGAGGCGATCCGCACCTATCGCACGGAGACCGAGCTGCGCTGGCTGGTAGGAACCGGCGTCAGCGCGGCGGCCCTCTTCCACCTGCGGGACGCACTCGACACCGCGGGCCACCGCGCCGTGAAGATCGTCGCCAGCTCGGGCTTCGGGCCTGCCAAGTGCCGGCTGATGGGAGAGGTCCGTGCGCCAATCGATACCATCGGCACCGGCTCGTACCTGCCGGAGCGGTGGTCGGAGACCTACGCGGCGGCCGACGTCATCGCCTACGGAGAGCGGTCGTCGGTCAAGATCGGGCGGGAGTTCCTGCTGCGCGATCACCCGGCGCCGGGAGGCGGCTGAGGGTCAGGGAAGCGGGACCCGCTCGACGAGCTCGGTGAACCAGTTGCCGACGTAGACGAGCTCCGACAAGCTCTCCCGCGAGTCGTTGCCGGCCGCACCGTCGTCGTCCTTGATCATGAGGAAGCGCCGGCCGTCCGGGGTGACGTCCCACTGCCGGAGGATGCCGCCGACGTCGACGCGGCTCGGGAGCGCGAACAGGCGCTGCGGTCGGGAAGGCGTGAACGTCGGGTCGCCGGCGTACTCGACCGCCATCATGGCCCTTCCGTCCGGGCCGGCGGCCAGGAAGAAGAGCTCACGGCCGACCGGCGACCAGACCGGCGAGAAGCCGCCGCCCGGCGACACCTGCCACTTCCCGTCCTCCACGTTCGGAAACGGCCGCACGTAGACGGCCCAGCGGCCCGACTCGTTGGACTGGTAGGCGATCCAGCGTCCGTCGGGCGAGACGACGGCCAGGACCTCGACGGAGGCCGTCGCAATCAACGGCTCCGAGCCCCGGCCGTCGGCCAGCGGCAGCCGGTGAATGTCCGCGTCCGTCATGCCGGCGGCCTGCGTAACGAGGAGCGAATCCGCCGTGCTCACCCAGGCCGACGCCGTCTGCATGCTCGTGCTCGCGGCCGCCGTCAGCGGCTCCGCCCTTCCCGTGCCGTCCGCCGCCTTGCGGAACAGGCCGACGACGTCGTCCTCGATCGACGTGAACACGACGCGCCGCCCGTCCGGCGACCAGAGCGGATTGACGCTCCAGCCGTCGAAGGTCAGAGCATTGGATGCCCCGCGGGCGAGGTCGTGGACGACGACCACGGTCGGGCCGTCGGCGGACGAGACCTCCACCGCCACCCGATCCCCCGACGGCGAGATACGGGGAGTGCCGTACGCGCGCGGTGCAGCCTGGACCGGCTCCTCGCGGCCGTCCCGGTCCAGCCACACCAGGGTCCGCAGCGTCTCGGCCACGTCGACCCCGGCCCCCGCCGCGTAGACGAGGGTGCCGTCGGAAGCCCAGGCGCTGAAGCCGGAATCCGGGACGACCGGTAGCGGAGCGCCGGTCAGCTCCAGGCGGTCCGCGTCGAACGGAGCCGCCATCAGGTTCGTCACTCCGCCCCCGAGCCTCCCGGGCGTCAGTCGGGCAGCCTGCTGCAGCAGGAGGTGGCCCGTCGGCGCATAGGTGGCTCTCGCCACCTCGGTCGCCACGACCCGCGGTTCCGGTTCCGCGGCCGCCAACGACACCGCCCGCAGGCGGGGACCGCCGGTGGGCGAGAGCTCGGCGTAGAGCAGGGCGCGGGAGCCGGGAAGCACCTGCGGTGCGGAACAGACGGCGAGATCGGACGCTGCGCC
>JAGWAJ010000060.1:0-13670 GCA_021296475.1 Acidobacteriota bacterium | reverse complement strand
CGGCACCCGGAGAGGGCTGCCCATGCCGCCGATCACGATGCGATCGTCATCGCCCCAGCTACCGCCCAGGGCGGGGACGTCGTCGGCGAGCGTCATCGGCGCGCCGCCGCCGACCGGCGACTTCTTGAGCGTCCAGCGGTACTGCACCCGCTCCGAGGGCCCCGGCGAGCCGGAGCCGGCGAAGAACCCTATCCACGCGCCATCCGGCGAGAAGAACGGGTCGACGGCGCCCTCCGTGCCGGCCAGCGGCTGCACGGTGGCCTGATCGAGGCGGCGGATCAGCAACCGTCGGGTCCTGCGGTTGTCGTCACGGCCCGCATAGGCCAGCATCGAGCCGTCCGGGGAGAGGGCGAAGGCGGAGCCGCGCGCCAGCGGAGACGGCAGGTCGAGGGAGAGGCGCTTCACGGCGGGCGTCGCGGGTGCGGGCGCCAGCGCCCACAGCACGCCAGCCGCTGCGAGGCCGCCGAGCGCCAACCCGACGGCCGCCCCGGCGACCCACGTCCGCCAACGGGTCCGTGAAGCGGCACTCGACGAGGCACCCGCGTCCTCGTGCGGGAGGGCGGGGGGCGGCTCCCCGGGGGCGGACACGGCTGCCTCCAGGTCGCTGATCGCCTCGCCCGCGTCCCGCATCCGTCGCCGCCGGTCGCGTTCGAGGCAGCGGGCGAGCAGCCGCCGGACGGGCGCTGGGGTCGAGGGCGGCAGCACCGACAGGTCGAGGTCGCGGTCGATCACGCGGGCCAGCACCTGCGCTACCGTTTCCCCGGCGAACAGGCGCTCGCCGGCCAGCATCTCGTAGAGGACGACGCCGAACGACCAGAGGTCGGCGCGCGTGTCGGTCGGCTGTCCCTCCGCCTGCTCGGGGGACATGTAGGCCGGCGTCCCGAGGATGAGGCCGCCGCCCATGCGGGTCACCGAGGCGGTGAGGGTCGGCGACTGCAACGGGTCGGCGGCGGCGGGCGGGGTGGTTGCCGGCGACGTGTCGAGCGCCTTGGCCAGGCCGAAGTCCAGGACCTTCACGGTCCCGTCCTCCCGCACCTTGATGTTGGCCGGCTTCAGGTCCCGGTGGACCACGCCTGCCTCGTGGGCGCCCTGCAGGGCGAAGGCGATCTGCCACGCGATGGTCAGCGCCTCGTCGAGCGGGATCGGCCCCCCGGCGAGGCGGTCGGCCAGGGTCGGGCCCTCGACCAGCTCCAGGACCAGCGCCCGCGTGCCGCCGGTCTCCTCGAGCCCGTGGATCTGGGCGATGTTCGGGTGGTTCAGCGAGGCGAGGACGCGGGCCTCCCGCTCGAAGCGCGCCAGGCGGTCCGGGTCGGCCGTGAACGCCTCCGGCAGCACCTTCAGCGCGACGTCGCGGTCGAGCTTGGTGTCGCGGGCGCGGTAGACCTCGCCCATCCCGCCGGCCCCGAGCGGGCCGGTGACATCGTAGGCGCCGACGCGTGTCCCGGGCGTCAGCGGCATCACGAGGCGCGGGTGGCCGCGCGGGCGGCGTGCCAGAGGTCCCACTGGTTCTGGAGATTCATCCAGATCTCCGGGTCGGTGTTCAGCAGCTTCGCGAGACGCAGCGCCGTATCCGCCGTTATCCCCCGCCTGCCCCGGATCACCTCGTTCAGCCGATTGAGCGGAATCTCCATCCGGCGGGCGGCTTCCGATTGTGTCATCCCGAGTGGCCGCAGGAACTCCTCCAGGAGCATTTCGCCCGGGTGGGTCGGCGGCCGGTTCTCCGGAATCATCCGCGGCCTTCCTTTCAGTGGTAGTCCTCGCACCGGACCTTCGAAGAGTGTCCCGGCTCGAATCTGAACGTCAACCGGTACTGCTCGTTCACCCGGACGCTGAAGAATCCGCGCCGGTCTCCGCGCAACGCCTCGAGCCGGTTGCCGGGCGGGTACTGCAGTTGGTCGACTCGGGTCGCCGCCTGCAGGTAGTCCAGCTTGCGACGGACAACGGGCCAGAGCTGTCGAGGAATCGAACGTGCAGCCCTTGTGTTGCGAGCATGGAAGATGTCTTCCGTCGCCTGATCCGCAAACGATCGAATCACGATTGAGCATACATGATTACCCGGTAGACAGTGAGGACGATACCCGCATGGACACGACCTCCGACCGGATCGCCATCCGGACTGCAATGGCATTCAAATGTATGGTATTGTCTGGGCCCCACGGTCGCGGGTCGAGTCCGCACGCTCAAGAGAGCGTCAGGCGGCCGCACGGAACGGTGCGGCGAGCCGGGCCGGCGGTCGGTTCCGGGAGGGGAGCGGAGGCACGATGGGACGCACACCGGCGGGCGAGACGCGCGAGAAGGTCTTCGCGTTCGTGCGGGACCGGCTGCTGGCGGGGCAGCCGCCGACGGTGCGCGAGGTGCAGGAGGCGCTCGGCTTCCGGGCGGTCCGGACGGCGCAGCAGCACCTCGAGCGGCTCGTCGAGGAAGGCCGGCTGGTGGCGGGCCGGCACCGGGCGCGGGGCTACCGGCTGCCCGGGTCGAGCGAGGGGGCGCGCACCGTGCTCGCCCCGGTGCTCGGCCGGGTTCCGGCCGGGGCGCTCGACGCCGCCGTCGAGGATCCGGACGGCTACCTGCCGGTCGACGCCCGGGGCGCGGCGGCCGGCGACCTGTTCGCGCTGCGGGTGCGCGGCGAGAGCATGACCGGGGTCGGGATCCTGCCGGGCGATCTGGTGATCGTGCGGCGGCAGCCGACGGCCGCGAACGGCGACCTCGTCGTGGCGCGGGTCGGGGACGAGGCGACGGTCAAGACCTTCCGGTCGCGCGGCCGGCGGGTGGAGCTTCGCCCCGAGAATCCCGCGTTCGCCCCGATCGTGCTCGACGCCGGGGCGGTCGCGATTCTCGGGAAGGTGATCGAGGTCCGGCGCATCCTGGGAGCGCATGGCGGCACGGGCGCCTGACGGAAGTGAGTGGCGGCGGAATGGCGAACGCAGCAGAGCTGACCGCACTCGTCTCCGCGTCCCGGAGCTGGCTGCAGCGCCGCCTGGCGGCACCGGCGCCGGCGGCCTGGACCGCCGCCGCGCTCGGCGGCTGCCTGGCGGAGCTGGCCGGCACCGGCGCCGCGCCGTCGCTCACCCTGGCGATGGGGCTGGTGCGCGAGGCGCAGCGGGAGGACGAGCCGGTCGCCTGGATCACGCGGGCCGCGAGCACCTTCTTTCCCCCGGACGCCGCCGAGGGGGGCGTCGACCTGGCGGGGCTGCCGGTCATCCGGCTCGACGGCCTGCGCCAGCGCCTGCGGGCCGCCGACCGGCTCGCCCGCTCCGGCGCGTTCGGTCTGCTCGTCGTCGACCTCGGCGATTGCCTCGATCTCCCGCTCGCCGTGCAGACCCGCCTGGCCGAGCAGGCGCTCGCGCACGGCACGCTCATTCTCTGCCTGACGGAGAAAACCGAGCGCCAGCCGTCGCTCGGGTCGCTCGTCGCCGTCCGCGGCCAGGCGCGGTGCATCCGCCACGGACCGGATCGCTTCGCCTGCCGGGTGCAGGCGCTCAAGGACAAGCGGCGCGGTCCGGGCTGGACCGACCAGGAGTGGTGCCGTGGACCGGATGGCCTGCGTTGAGCTGCCGGCGTTCCCGCTCCAGCTCCTGCTGCGGCGGCATCCCGACTGGGACGGCCGCCCGGTGGCGGTGGTCGACCGCGACAAGCCGCAGGGGGTGATCCTCTGGGTGAACGAGGCGGCGCAGGAGGCCCGCATCCGCACGGGGATGCGCTACAGCGCCGGCCTGTCGCTGGCGCGCACCCTGCACGCCGGCGAGGTGCCGCCGGCCGAGATCGAGCGGGAGGTCGCGGTGCTCGCGGATCGGCTGCGCCGGTTCACCCCCGACGTCGAGCCGTGCCGTGACGAGCCGGGCGTCTTCTGGCTGAACGCCTCCGGCCTGTCGCATCTCTATGCGTCGCCCCGCGAGTGGGCGGATGCGATTCTCGCCGCGCTTCGGTCGGGCGGGTTGCGGGGGTCGGTCGCCGTCGGCTTCAGCCGGTTCGGCACCTACGCCGTCGCCCGGACCGCGGCGAGCGCCGCGACCGGACCGGCCGCGACGGTGCTCCGGGACCCGACCACCGAGCGGGCGCTGGCGGGGCAGGCGCCGCTGGACCGGCTGGGCATCGATCCGGCGCTTCGCGACAGCCTGCAGAAGCTCGGCGTCGGGACGGTGGGGGCTTTCCTCAAGCTGCCCCCGGCGGGGATTCGCCGGCGTTTCGGTGCGGACGCCGAGCGCCTGCACCGCCTGGCCGCCGGCGACCTGCGGGTGCCGCTTCAGCCGCTGCGGGTCCGGGAGCCGCTCGTGGCGCGGCATGAGCTCGACGATCCGGAGACCGACGTCTCTCGCCTGTTGTTCCTCGTCAAGCGCCTGCTGCACCGGGTGCTGACCCGGATTGCCGCGCGTCGCGAGGCGCTGGCCGAGCTGACGCTCGACCTGCGGCTCGACCGCGCCCCCGCGCGGACCGAGCGGATCCGTCCCGCCGCCCCGACCCTGGATGCCGCCCAGTTGCTGAACCTGGTGCGCCTCCGGCTGGAGGCATGTTTTCGCCCGGAGGCGCGCCTCCCCCAGGAGGCTACCGCTTCCCAGGTGCCCGTGGCCCCGGCGCGCGCTCTCCAGGGGGGTGCGCTCGGCGCCGGGGTCACCAGCCTGCGCGTCGCCGCCCGCGCCGTCCGGGTCGCGAGCGCGCAGCCGGGGCTGTTCGGCGCACGCCCCCGCCGCGATCTGGCCGGCGCGAACCGCGCGCTCGCTCGCGTCCGCGCGGAGTTCGGCGACGAAGCGGTGGTGCGGGCGCGCCTCGTCGAGGCCCATCTGCCGGAAGCGCGGTTCGCCTGGGAGCCGCTCGGTAGGTTGTCACGGCCTGTTGCGGCGTTGCGTTCCACACCGGCGTCGCGTTCCGCGCCGGCGCGGCGGCCTGTGGCTGCGTCACGTTCCGCGCCGGCGTCGCGTTCCGCGTCGGCCCGGGAGCTTGCGGCAGCGCCGTACGCGCCGGCCGACAACGCCTGCCGGCCGCTGGTGCGGAGGATCTACGCGCGTCCGCTCCCGCTCCCCCCGCGCCCGCGCCACGAGCCGGACGGTTGGCTGTTGCGCGGGGGCGTCGCCGGGCATGTCGAGGACCTCGCCGGGCCGTACCTGGTGTCCGGCGGGTGGTGGCGGTCGGCCGTCCACCGCGAGTACTACTTCGCCCGGATGCGCGATGGCGACGTGCTCTGGATCTACTACGACCGCCCGCGCCGGCGGTGGTGCTGGCAGGGACGGGTGGAGTAGAGGGCGCTGGCGCCCTCCAACAAACGGGCCACGGACCGAGGTCGATGTCGTACGTCCCGCTCCGGTGCCGGAGCCACTTCTCGTTTCTCGACGGGGCGAGCCGCCCCGACGAGCTGGTCGAGCAGGCCCACGCGCTCGGGATCGAGGCGCTCGCCCTGACCGACCGTGACGGCGTGTACGGCATGGTGCGGGCGCACGTGAAGGCGAAGGAACTGGGCGTGCGCCTCATCGTCGGCGCTGAGGTGACGGTCTGGGATGCGGCGTCCGAGGCCGGCGCGGCGGCCGACGGGGCAGTGGATGCCATCGACGCCGCGGGCGGCGGAGCGGTCGATGCCGCCAGGGTGAGAGCCGGCGCTACGGTCGATGCTGCGACGCCGACTTCCACCTGCGTGCTCCTCGCGGCGGACCGGACCGGCTACGCCAACCTCTGCCGGCTGATCACCGCCGGCCGCCTGCGGCGGCCTAAGGGGGAATCGCGCGTCACCTGGCCGGAGGTGTGCGAGCGGGCCGCGGGGCTCGTCGCCCTGTGGGGCGGCGAGCGGAGCCTGCTGGTTCGGGACGCGGAGCCGCGTGCGGTCGCCGGGCCGCTGCGGGAGGCGTTCGGCGACCGGCTGTACGCGCTGGTGACCCGCCATCGCCGCGCCGAGGAGGTCCGGCAGGAAGCCTGTCTGCGCCGGCACGCGGAGCGCGCCGGCCTGCCGCTGGTCGCCGCCACCGAGGTGCTCTATCACTCGCCGGCGCGGCGCGATCTGCAGGACGTCCTCACCTGCATCCGGCACGGCGTGACGCTCGCCGCCGCCGGCCGCCTGACCCGGCCGAATGCCGAGCACGACCTGAAGGCGCCGCAGGCGCTGGCAGGCCTGTACGCCGACGAGCCGGTGCTCGTCGAGCGGACCCGCGAGGTGGCCTCGCGCTGCACGTTCAGCCTGTCCGAGATCCGCTACCGCTATCCCGCCGAACGGCTCCCCGACGGCAGGACGTCGTCCGCGTGGCTCCGCGAGCTCACGCTCCGCGGGGCCCGCGAGCGCTTCCGCGCCGGCGTGCCCCCGGCCATCCGCGAGCAGATCGACCGGGAGCTGGCGCTCATCGACGAGCTCGACTACGGCGGCTACTTCCTGACGATGTGGGAGATCGTCCGCTACTGCCGGCAGGAGGGCATCCTCTGCCAGGGGCGCGGGTCGGCCGCCAACTCGGTCGTCTGCTACTGCCTCGGGATTACGGCCGTCGATCCGACGCGGGTCGATCTGCTGTTCGAGCGCTTCCTGTCGCGCGAGCGGCACGAGCCGCCCGACATCGACCTTGACATCATGCACGACCGCCGCGAGGAGGTGATCCAGCACGTCTACCGGAAGTACGGCCGCGACCGCGCCGCCATGGTGGCCAACGTCGTGCGCTACCGCGGGCGGTCCGCGGTGCGGGAGGTCGGCAAGGCGTTCGGGCTGTCCGAGACGGCGATCGATCGGCTCGCCAGGCTCCTCTCGCACTACGGCCCGCTCGATGCCGCGGCATTGACACAGGCCGGCCTCGACCCCGCCTCCCCGGTCCATGGCCACCTCTTCCGGCTGTGCGAGCAGATCCAGGACTGTCCCCGGCACCTGTCGATCCACCCGGGCGGCTTCCTGCTCGGCCACGAGCCGGTGCACGACCTGGTGCCGATCGAGAACGCGACGATGCCGGAGCGGACCGTGATCCAGTGGGACAAGGACGACCTGGAGGATCTCGGCCTGTTCAAGGTGGACCTGCTGGGGCTCGGGGCGCTGACGCAGCTCGACCTCGGCTTCCGGATGCTCGACCGGCACTACGGCCGCGAGCTGTCGCTCGACCGCATACCGGCCGACGATCCGGAGACCTACGACCGGATCTGCCGCTCCGACACGGTCGGCGTCTTCCAGATCGAGAGCCGCGCGCAGATGGCGATGCTGCCGCGGCTGCGGCCGCGCAACTACTACGACCTGGTCATCGAGGTGAGCATCGTGCGTCCGGGGCCGATCACCGGCGGGATGGTCCACCCCTACCTGCGGCGGCGGCGCGGCGAGGAGCCGGTCGTCTATCCCCACGCGTGCCTGGAGCCGGTGCTGCGCAAGACGCTCGGCGTGCCGCTGTTCCAGGAGCAGGTGATGAAGCTGGCGATGGTGGCGGCCGACTACACGCCGGGCGAGGCGGACCAGCTCCGGCGCGACATGGCGGCGTGGCGCCGCAGCGGGCGCATCGAGCGGCACCGCGACCGGCTGGTGACCCGCATGCTGGCGAAGGGCATCGCGCGCGAGTTCGCCGAGCGGGTGTTCGACCAGATCCGCGGCTTCGGAGAGTACGGGTTTCCGGAGAGCCATGCCGCGAGCTTCGCGCTCATCGCCTACGCCACCGCCTGGCTCCGCTGCCACTACCCGGACGTCTTCACCTGCTCGCTGCTCAACGCCCAGCCGATGGGCTTCTACACGCCGGCCACGATCGTCGACGACGCGATCCGCCACGGCGTCGAGATGCGCCCGATCGACGTGACGGCCAGCGACTGGGATTGCACGCTGGAGCCCGTCGGCGCGGAGCAAGGGCGCACGGAACCGGGAGGGGCGAGGCGCCCGCGCAGCAAGGCGCGACGAGGGAGCGGACAGGCGGTCCGTGACCGAGGAGCAACGCCGTTGCGCGGGAGGCATCGCCCTTCCCGGTTTGCGGTGCGGATGGGGTTGCGGTACGTGAAGAGCCTCTCGGAGGAGCGCGACTGGCGCCGGATCGAGGCGGCACGCGCGGAGCGGCCGTTCGCGTCGCTGGCGGATTTCGGCCGCCGCACCCGCCTCGACGACCGCGTGCTGCGGCGGCTGGCCGAGTCGGGCGCGTTCGGCGCGCTCGAGGGCCGGCGGCGGGCCGCGTTGTGGGAAGCGCAGGGGCTCGGGGCCGCATCGGAGGCCTCCCTCCCGGTCGCAGCGGCCGAGCCGCGGCCCGATTTCGAGCCGTTGAGCGAGTTCCAGACGATCGACTGGGACTATCACTTCAGCGCGCACAGCACCCGCGGCCATCCGCTGGCTCCGCTGCGCGAGGCGCTGGCGGCGCAGAAGCTGCCGGACGCCCGCACCGTCGCGGAGATGGGCGACGGCCGAGCGGTGCGCTACGCCGGCCTCGTCATCTGCCGCCAGCGCCCCGGCACCGCGTCGGGCGTCACCTTCATGACCCTCGAGGACGAGACCGGCTTCGTGAACGTCGTGATCTGGAAGCAGGTGTTCGACGACTACGCCGTGCTCGCGCGGACCGCGTCGTTCCTCGGCGTGAGCGGGAAGCTGCAGGCCGAATCGGGCGTCGTCCACGTCGTGGCCGATGCGCTCTGGGCGCCGGAGATCCCGACCCGCCCGCCCACCGCCGGCAGCCGGGACTTCCATTGACGCCTGCCCGATCCCGAAGCCGACCAAGAAACCGGCAGTGTCATCGTTGGTGCGACGCCGCTTGCCTGCGGACTCCTGAACGTACTCGTAGGCTCTGCAATGGACCAGAGCCATGACCTATAATCTGGTTCGAGAGGGTGCCATGCCCACCGTTCCACTGTCGGAAGCCAAGACCCATCTCGCGAAGCTCCTCGCTGACGTCGAGGCGCTCGGCGAAGAGGTGATCATCACCCGTTCCGGACGTCCCGTAGGCGTGCTCCTTTCGCTGTCCGACTACGAGGGATTGATCGAAACGCTGGAGATCCTCGCGGATCAGGATCTGGGGCAATCGATCCGACAGGGCTTGGCCGACGCGCAAGCGGGCAAGCTGCTGGGGCACGAGGACGTCTGGGATGACGTGGACCCTGATCTACGCGGCTAGTGCGGCCCGTGCCATCAAAAGGCTTGACCCGGCCGTCCGCCGTCGCATGCTCGCCGCCCTCCAGAAGCTCCGGGACGACCCGGAACGCGGAAAGCCGCTCCAACTCGCTCTGCGGGGGCTGCGCTCCTGGCGCACGCACGACTACCGGATCGTCTACCGCATCATCGAGTCCCGCATCGAGGTCCTGGTCGTCGCCGTCGGCCACCGGCGGGACGTGTACGAACGGCTGAAGAAGACGCTCGACGCTGGGCGCTGAGCGGTCGCACTCAACATAAGCAGCTAATGATGTGGAAGTGACCAACTCGCAAGACCCCATGAAGGAGTACTTCGCCCGCATCGGCCGCAAGGGCGGATCGCGGAGTCGTCGTAGCCTGTCGTCCGCAGACGCGCGGGACATGGTGCGCGTGCGCGAGGCGCGCCGCGCCTTCCGCGACTTCTACGCGCAGTGTTTCTGGTATCTGCACCGGGACCTGCAGGTTACGCTCCGCGACGTTCCCGAAAATTGCGCGCGGATTGCGTCAGAACGGCGGGCGCAAGGGGTTCTCCGACTCATCGCCGCCAACCGAAGCCCCGACAGCTACGTCGCGGGGGCGACAGTCCTGCATCGGGCCGAACCGCTCAACCTCGGCGACCTGAAGCGACGCTGGCTCGGCGCCCTGGAGCGGGCACGGACGCTGGTGGCGAGACTTCCGCCGGACGAGATCGGTTGCCTGTACGTCGATGCCGATCAGCAACCCGTCGGGCCGGACCCGTCGTCCGACGCGTTCCGCTCGCTGGTCCGCCACCGAGGATGCGTCCGGGGCACCTGGCCCACCATCTCACTCTATGATCGCCGGTAGCGCAACCTGAGACTCATACCTCCCGCCTCCGCTTCCCGGCTCACCGCAGATGAGCCACGATTGACCACGGGGGCGAGAAACTCCACAACGGGTCGACAAAGGTCGGGAGCGCCCGCATGCCTCCACCGACGCGCTCCCGACAACGGTCGTCATGAGCCTGATCCGCCTGCGCCAGGTCTCCAAACGGTACGGCCGGAACCAGGTGCTGCGCGATGTCTTCTATCGCCTCGCCCCCGGCGACCGGACCGGACTGCTCGGGCGCAACGGCTCCGGCAAGACGACGGTGCTGAGACTGATTCTGGGGCGGGAAGAACCGTCGGGAGGCGAGATCGAGGTGGCCGCCGACCTTCGCATCGGCTACTTCTCGCAGTTCTCGGAGCTCAGCGGCGAGGCGTCGATCGAGTCGGTGCTGCGGGAGGTGTTCGAGCCGATCCAGCGGATCGAGGCGGACCTGGCGGACGTCACTCGCGCGCTCGCGGAGGGCGCCGTCGGGGACCGTCAGAACGGGCTCCTGAAGCGGTACGAAGCCCTGACGGACGAGATGGAGCATCGCGACGGGTGGACGTACGAGCACCGAATCGATACCGCGCTCAGCCGGCTGGGGTTCAGCCGTCGGCACCGGACGATGCCGATCGATCACCTGTCCGGAGGGTGGCGGAACCGGGCGGCGCTGGCGAAGATACTGCTCGAGGCGCCGGACGTGCTGCTGCTGGACGAGCCCACGAACTTTCTCGACTTCGACGGGCTGGCGTGGCTCGAGAGCTGGCTCACGCAGTTCCGGGGCGCCACCCTCGTGGTTTCGCACGACCGGCACTTCCTGGACCGGGCCGTGAACCGGGTGGTCGAGATCCAGAACCACCGGTTCCACGAGTACGACTGCGGGTTCGTCGAGTTCGTACGCCGCAAACGGGGGAAGACCCGTCAGCTCGAGCGGGAGTTCCGGCACGAGGAGGAGTTGCTGGCCTTCGAAGCCGAGGCCATTCAGGACCGGCGCGAGGCGGCCCGGAACCCGAGCCGCTCCCTCACGCGCCGGCTCGCGGACATCCGCAAGCGGCAGGCGCCGCGCGAGGTCGACACCATCGTGACGGGCATCTACCGGGGCCTGCGCACTGCCGACGAGCTCTGCGAGGTGACGCAGCTCTCGAAGCGCTACGGCGGGCAGACGCTCTTCGACGGTCTCGACTTCGGTGGTCGTCGGACCCAACGGTTGCGGCAAGACGACCCTGCTGCGGGTGCTGCGGAACGAGGTGGCGCCCGACGCGGGCGGCGTGCACTGGAAGCTCGGTGACCCCTGGGTCGACTACAACGTCGTCCTCGACGGCCTCGATCCGAAAGCGACGGTGACCCGGAAGGTCAACTTCGAGGGGCTCGCGCACCGGGCACCGCGCAAGCAGGTGCACCGGTTCCTCGAGCTCCTGCAGTTCTCCGAGATGGACTTGCGGCAGGAGATCGGGACCCTGTCGGGCGGCCAGCGAGCCCGTGTCGCCCTGGCCCTGTCGCTGCTGTGGGGGGCGCCGGTGGTGATTCTCGACGAGCCGACCAATCACCTCGACGTCACCGCCACGCAGGTGATGGAAAGGGCGCTCGTGCACTTCCCCGGGGCGGTCATCGTGGTCAGTCACGACCGGTTCTTCATCGACAAGGTGGCCACCCGGCTCCTCGTGTTCGAAGGCAACGGGAGCGCGTCGACCGTCAACGCGAACTGGACCCAGTGGCAGGCGAGCCGCGGCATCGGCGCAACGAAGTGATGTCGCCGGAGCCGGTACCCCGGGGGGACGAATGCGACTGATCGGTGCTGGCTTCCGGATGGTCGTCCTCGCGTCGCTGGCGACGCTCCTGGTGGCGCCAGCGACGCGGAGCGCGCAGGGGCCGTCCCTGTCGACCGTGCTCTCCCGCGCGACCCATTACGTCGACGAGCTGTACGAGCGTCTCGCCAACGTCGCGATGGAAGAGCGGTACGAGCAGCGCGCCTGGCGGCCAGGGCCCGACGGACTCGCGTTGACCAGGACCGATGCCGTCACGCTGCGCTCCGACTATCTCCTCGTGCAACCCGGCCGGGACGGACCCGCGACGTCTTCGAAGCCAACGGTCGCGCCGTCCGCGACCGCGACGAGCGATTGACGGAGTTGTTTCTCGACCCCGCGCCATCACGGGACCGGCAGATCCTGGATATCGTGGCCGACAGCGCCCGCTACAACGTTGGTGACATCGAGCGCAACATCAACACGCCCACCATGGCGTTACGCTTCCTCGGATCGGCATACAGGCCCCGGTTCGAGTTCGAGCGGGCGACAGAAACCTCGGCCCGACTGGGAGTCGACGAGCCCGACCCTGCGGCCGGAGCGTGGGTGATCGGCTACTCGGAAACGGGGCCGACGACGGTGATCCGTGGCCGAGACGATGAGAACCTGCGAGTGCGAGGGCGCTACTGGATTGAACCGCTCACCGGCCGCGTGCTGATCAGCGAGCTCGTCCTCGACGAGGACGATTTCGACGTGCTCATCATCGTCCGCTACGCGCCGAACGAGTCTCTTGGGCACTCTGTGCCGGTCGAAATGCGCGAGCGCTACTACAATCGTCGAACGGGCTCACGGGTCGACGGGACGGCTGCCTATGCGCGCTTTCGCCGCTTCCAGGTTGTCGTCAACGAGTCGGCGCCGTCTCGCAACTGATGCGGTGAGCCGGGAGCAGGGAGCAGGGAGGCCAGGATGACCCACCGATGTCTCGTGGCGGCGTTCGTCATGTCGGCGCTCGCGGTTCTGGCGCCGCTCGGTGTCTTCGCCCAGGCGCCGGCAGGCGGGGCGGGCGAGTCCGCGGCTCCCCGTACCACGTGGGGCGACCCGGACCTGCAGGGGCGCTGGACGAACACGACGACGACCCCGCTGGAACGGCCCTCAGACCTGGAGGGACGCGAGTTCCTGACGGAAGAGGAGCGCGCGGCGCGTGACGAGGCGGGAGACGTGGCCCGCGAGCAGCGGGGCATCGACGCGGGGACGGGGGAGACCGGGTCCTACAACAACTTCTGGGTCGAGCGCGGGGTCCGGATGGCGCGAACGTCGCTGATCGTCGACCCGCCGGAGGGAAGGCTGCCTCCGCTGACGGCTGCGGAGGTGCAGCGGCGTCCCGGGCGCGAGGCGTATCGCAGCCGGGAACCGGCCGGACCGGAGGACCGCAACCTGTACGAGCGGTGCATCTCCCGGGGACTGCCCGGCGCGATGATGCCCGGCTTCTACAACCACAACTACCAGATCTTCCAGGCGCCGGGATACGTCGTCATCTTCGTCGAGATGATCCACGACGCCCGGATCATTCCCCTCGACGGGCGGCCGCATGCGGACCCTCGGATCCGCCAGTGGCTGGGGGACTCGCGCGGCCGATGGGAGGGCGACACGCTGGTCGTCGAGACCACCAACTTCATCCCGGTGAACGGACGCGCCCTGACCGTCTTCGGAGCCGGCGAGACCACTGAAATCGTGGAGCGCTTCACCCGGATTGACGACGGGACCCTCGACTACCGGTTCACCGTGAGCGATCCGACGGAGTACACGAGACCATGGACTGCGTCGATTCCCATGACGCGTCTCGACGGATTGCTCTACGAGTACGCCTGCCACGAGGGGAACTACGGCCTCGAGAACATCCTGGCGGGTGCGCGCGCGGCAGAGCGGGCGGGAGACCGGGCGGCCGGCTCCCGCTAGGAGTCTGCGCCGTAGAACGGTGCAGACTGCTAGCAGGGTTGGTTGCCGTGAAATTCCACGTGGGAGCGGCCGCACTCCGGCGCGCGCGGCTGTTGGCGCCGCGAGTT
>JAGWAJ010000059.1 GCA_021296475.1 Acidobacteriota bacterium | reverse complement strand
CCGGAGGGGAGCACGGAGGTCCTGCCGCTCGACCTGGCGAACCTGAAGTCCGTGCAGGGCTTCGCCGACGAATTCACGCGCCGGCACGATCGGCTCGACGTGCTGCTGAACAACGCCGGCGTCACCTTCATCCCCCATGAAAGGACGGTCGACGGCTTCGAACGGCAGTTCGGCACGAACCACCTTGGACACTTCGCCCTGACCGGCCGGCTGTTCGGCCGGCTCGCTTCGACGCCCGGCGCTCGCGTCGTCACGGTCACGAGTCCCGCCGAGCGCGGCGGTACGATGGACTTCGACGACCTGATGTACGACCGTGGCGGGTACGCGACGATGCGCGCCTACGGCCGTTCGAAGCTGGCGACCTGCTGTTCACCTACGAACTGCATCGCCGGGTCACGCAGGCGGACCTGGACACGCTCTCGCTCGCCGCGCATCCGGGCGTGGCGGCAACGAACATGGGTCGCCGGCTGGAAGAGAAATGGTACGGACGGCTCCTTTCGCCTATCCACGGCCTGATCGCGCAGTCGGCGACGATGGGCGCGTTGTCGACCCTGCGCGCGGCCACCGACCCGCGCGTCACGAGCGGCGAGTACTACGGGCCGGACGGCTTCCGCCAGATGCGGGGTTACCCCGTACGCGTCGCATCGAGCCCCGCCTCCCACGATCCGGACACTGCGCGCCGGTTGTGGGACGTGTCCGGGGAGCTGACCGGTGTCCGATTCCCCATCTGAGCGACGCCGGACCTGATTGCCACCCGGTGGCACGGACGCGCCCGCGATCCAGGCCCTCAGCCGGACGGCCGCACGTCGATCGGGCCGGCGGCACCCACGTGTGGCGTCTGATACAGTGCGCTCCTGTAGCACGCCCGCGGAAGGGGCTGTCGTCCGGCGGGTCCGTCATACGCCGGCCGCGGGAACAGGGCGCGACGGCCGGAGGGAACCTGCACCCAAACCGGGCGGCGCCGGGGAGGATCGGTCATGGGGCATTCCGAGTCGGAGGGCGTCGGCCGGCGGAAGTTCCTCAAGGACGCTGCCGCGGGTGCCGCGGGCGCCACCGGGACCGGGATGGCAGTCGGCGCCGGAGCGGTCGGTGCAACGGGGCATTCCATGCACGAGCACGAGCACAATCATGACCACCAGGTGGTTCCCGACGACATCGCGCTGCGGGTACGGGCGCTCGAGTCGATCCTCGTCGAGAAGGAAATGATCGACCCGGCGCAGCTCGACACCGTGGTCGACGCCTACGAGAACCGGATCGGTCCGCGCAATGGCGCGGAGGTCGTCGCGCGCGCTTGGAGCAACCCGGACTACAAGGCGCGGCTCCTCGAGGACGGGACGGCAGCGATCGCGGAGCTCGGCTTCGGCGGCGCGCAGGGCGAGCACATGGTGGTGGTGGAGAACACCGCGACGGTCCACAACCTCGTGGTCTGCACTCTCTGCTCCTGCTATCCGTGGCCGACGCTCGGACTCCCGCCGGTCTGGTACAAGTCGGCCGCCTATCGTTCGCGGGCGGTCATCGAGCCGCGCTCGGTGCTGCGCGAGTTCGGGGTCGAGCTCGACGGCGAAGTCGAGGTGCGCGTCTGGGACAGCACCGCGGAAGTGCGTTACCTGGTCCTGCCGGAGCGGCCGGCCGGTACCGACGGGCTCGGCGAGGCCGAACTGGCGGAACTCGTGACGCGCGACTCGATGATCGGCGTCGCCAGGGTCGCACCGCCGGCCACCGAGGCGGCCGGCGCCGGAGGCGGCGCATGAACGGCATCCACGACATGGGCGGCATGGACGGCATGGGTCCCGTCGCGCCCGAGGAGAACGAGCCGGTCTTTCACGAGCCGTGGGAGGGGCGCGTCTACGGCCTCACCCGCGCCCTCGCCCGCTGGGGACGGGGGCGCAACTGGGGCAGCTTCCGTTTCGCGCTCGAGAGCCTGCCGCCCGCCGATTACCTGCGGATGTCGTACTACGAGCGCTGGTTCACGGTGTACGTCAAGCGGCTGCTCGGGAGCGGCCTCGTCACGGAGGACGAGCTCGCCAGCGGCTACGCGGACCGGACCCGGCCGCGGCCGGAGCTGCTGCAGGCGTCCGCTACCGGGTCGCTCGGTTCGGGGCTGCTCGACATCGAAGTCGAACCGGGCTTCGAACCGAACGACGACGTGCGGGTCCGCAACCTCCATCCTCGCGGGCACACGCGCCTGCCGCGCTACACGCGGGGCCGCCGCGGCACAGTCATCCGCGACAACGGCGTCTACGCGCTCCAGGACACCGACGAGCAGGGCCGGCGGCTCGGCGACACCCCGCAGCACGTCTACACCGTTCGCTTCGCGGCGCAGGAGCTGTGGGGCGAGCGCGCCTCGGCCCGGGACTCGGTCTGCGTCGAGATGTGGGAGGAGTACCTTGAGCCTGCGTGACCCTCGTGCGGCGCACGCGGGAGCGGTCGACGCGTCCCGGCTGGACGCACTGCCGCCGCTTCCCCGCGACGACGAGGGACCGGTGTTCGCGGCGCCGTGGCAGGCGCAGGCGTTCGCCCTCGCGGTCAAGCTCTCCGAGCAGGGGCACTTCACCTGGAAGGAGTGGGCGTCGGCGCTGGCCGACGAGCTGCGGGCCGCCGAGGACCGCGGCGAGCCCGACGACGGCACCCGCTACTACCAGCACTGGGTGGCCGCCCTCGAGCGCCTGGTCACCGCGAAGGGCCTGACCAATCCACCCGCCCTCCACGACCGCAAGGAGGCGTGGGCGGACGCCTACCGTCGCACGCCCCACGGCCAGCCGGTAGTGCTTCAGAAGCCGGACTGACGTCCCCAGAGGCGAAGTGGCGCCCGATCCGCGATCAGGGCAAAGTCGCGGTCCGTCGACAGCAGCACGAGGTCGCGGGCGATGCAGAGTTGCGCCAGCAAGGCGTCGACGGTCCCGACCTGTACCCCGCGCCGGCGGCACGCGTTGCGGAGGCGAGCCGCGTCGATATGGTCTCCGCGCGTCGGGACGATGGTGGCGATGGCAGTGAAGCGCTCGACGATCAGTGCCCGGGCTCGTGGGCCGCGGGCCCCCTGCAGCAGTTCCTGAAGCACGAGACCGCTGGTGTGCACGGCGTCGCCGACGAGTGCGTCCCGCAGGCGACGCACCTGCGGCAGGTCGGGCGGTGCGTCGCGCCTGAGCGCGAGCGACCAGACGCTCGTATCGACGAACAGGTTCACGAACGGGTCCGCTCGCGCTTGTAGTCGTAGGTGTCGTCCCACTCGATCGTGCCGAAGAGATCGAGCAGGCGCGCCTGCTCCCGCCGCGCGACGAACTCCCGGAGGGCGAGATTGACGGTAGCCTTCTTCGTCCTTTCGCCGCCGACCGCCAGCGCCCGCTCGAGCAGATTCGGATCTATCGCCAGATTTGTCGCCATCGTGTCACCCTCTACACATCGATCTACACAGATAATATGCTGTGTGCGCGTCCCGGCGTACGGGTGGGTAGCGCCGGACCGGGACACGCCGTGCCTGCCCGTCGCTCAAGGGGAGCATCGATTACGTTGGACGCCGTCATTCGGTTGTTGCGCGACCTGATCGCGATCGACTCCGTCAATCCGTCGCTCGTGCCAGGGGGCGCCGGCGAAGCGGCCGTCGCGGACCGGATCGCGTCGGCGCTGCGCGCGGGCGGCATCGATGTCGAGGTGACGGAGGTCGCTCCGGGGCGTCCGAACGTCGTCGGCCTCGTGGAAGGCCGCTCGCGCGGCCGCACACTCCTGCTCTGCGGGCACATGGACACGGTCGGCGTGGAGGGGATGACGGCTCCGTTCGATCCCGTCCTGCGCGACGGCCGCCTCCACGGGCGCGGCAGCCAGGACATGAAGAGCGGTGTGGCGGCCATGGTCGATGCGGCGACGGAGATCGCGCGCCGCGGTGGCCTCGCGCAGGGCCGGCTGGTGGTGGCGGCAGTCGCCGACGAGGAGCACGCGAGCGCCGGCGCGGAGGCGCTGGCCGCTTCCCACACGGCCGACGGAGCCGTGGTCACCGAGCCGACGGACCTGCGGCTGGCCACGGCACACAAGGGGTTCGAGTGGGTCGAGGTCGCAACGCGGGGGCGGGCCGCGCACGGCAGCCGCCCGGCCGAGGGACGGGACGCCATCCTGGACATGGGCCGGGTGCTGGCGCGGCTGGAGGCCGTCGATGCGGCCCTCGCGGCCGGCCCGGGTCACCCGCGGCTCGGCCGGGCGTCGCTGCACGCGTCGACGATTGCAGGCGGGCAGGCATTGAGCGCCTATCCGGACCGGTGCACGCTCCGCCTCGAGCGGCGCACGGTGATCGGCGAGCCGCCCGACGTCGGCTTGTCCGAGGTGCAGGCCACGCTCGACGCACTCCGCGGGGAGGACGCAGCCTTCGACGCCTCTGCCCGCCAACTGCTGAGCCGGCCGCCGCACGAGATTCCCGAAGACCATCCCGTCTGCCGCGCGCTGGGCCGGGCCCTGCGCCGGCGCGACCTCGACGCCGCCCCGACCGCCATGTCGTTCTGGACCGACGCCGCCATCCTCGGCCGCGCCGGCATCCCTGCCGTCCTGTTCGGGCCGACCGGCGCGGGCCTGCACGGTGCGGAGGAGTACGTCGAGATCGATTCGGTCGGCGTCTGCCGGGACGTGCTCGTCGAGACGGCCCGAGCCTTCTGCCGACCGCCGGGCCCGGACTGGTAGCATCGAGCCTGCGGGACACGGGCATGGAACGTGCGTACACGCGGGGCGAACCGCGCGGCCCCCTGACGGGCGACGAGTTGCTGCGGATGCCGTGGCTCAATCCGTGCGAGCTCGTCGCCGGCCGCGTCCTCCGCATGACGCCGACCAACCCGACCCACGGACGGATCGAGGTCAACGTGGCCGCGGCCCTCCGGAGCTTCGCGCGTACGCGGAATCTGGGCAACGTGATGGCCGGCGAGGTGGGCGTGTTCACGAGCCGCGACCCGGATACGGTACGCGCGCCCGACGTGCTGTTCCTCTCCCACGAACGGGACGCGGCCCGGAAGCGGCGGGACGGGTTCCTGGACGTCGCGCCGGAGCTGGTGGTCGAGATCCTCTCCCCGACCGATCGGCCGGCCGAGGTGCGACGGAAACTCCGCGAGTACTTCGCCGCGGGCGTACGCCTGGCGTGGGTGGTCGATCCAGACGTGTGCGTCGTGCAGGTCCACGCTGCGCAAGGCGAGACCGGACGATTCGTCTCCGGCGACGTGCTGACGGGCGCGGACGTCCTCCCAGGCCTCGAGCTGCCAGTCGACGACGTCTTCGAATAGCCGGGGGAGGCCACTCGCATGCGCAAGATCTGCTACGGCTGCGCCATGAGCCTGGATGGGTACATCGCGGGGCCCGGCGGCGCGGCCGACTGGATCGTCATGGATTCGGACATCGACTTCCAGGCGGCCGCGGACCGGTTCGATACCTATCTGCTCGGCCGTCGGACGTTCGCGGCCACCGGCGGAGGCGACAGTTCGTCACCCGGCCTCCGGACCTTCGTGTTCTCGCGAACCCTGCGACAGAGCGACTACAAGAGCATCACCATCGTCGGCGAGAACTGGAAGGAGGTAGTGCAGTCGCTACGCGAGGAGGCGGGCAAGGACATCTGGCTGTTCGGCGGCGGCTCGCTGTTTCGCAGCCTCGCCGCGGAAGGCTTCGTCGACACGGTGGAGGTGGGCGTGATGCCGGTCCTCCTCGGCGGCGGCGTCCGCCTCATCGCCGAGCCGGCCCCCCGCATCGCGCTGACGCTGACGGAGCAGCGGACCTACGAGAAGACCGGCATTGTCGGTCTGACGTATGCGGTGAACCACGTCCGCCGGACGTAGGAGTCGAGCACTCGCCGCCCTCTTTACGGCCGGAATCCTCCGAGCTCCACCGCTCGTCCGACCGTCGACCTGCCGGCCGCAGGATCCTCCGGGGCCGTGCCGCCGCGCGGACGCTCCGCCAGGCCCGGGGCGGGCGGTGCGGTGTCGATCCTCGGGTACAAGCCACGAATGTTCCAGCCCCGGGTGCCGCTTCGCGTCGATTCAGCCCGGCGCGCCGCACACGCTCGACGGCCCGGCTCAGAAGGCGCGGGTGAAGCCGCCGCTCGATCCCGCGAACCGCGAGTTGACGACGTTGTTGAAGATGGACCCGAACGAGTAGGTGAAACCGATCCGGAACTGCCACTCGTAGTTGGTGGCGAGTTGCCGCTGGCGGACCAGGATCTCGGCGTCGGTGGCGTCGCGGCGGGGAAGGTAGATCTGGTCGCCGATGAACGAGCTGTCGGCGTCGAGGCGAAGGAAGAACCCGCGAAACAGGCGGATATCGATCTCGCCGTAGAGCACCAGCCGCCGTTGGCCGGGGCGGTCGAGGAACTGCGAGAACTCCATGGTCATCTCGCTCTCGCCCCACGGCTCGTTGGCAACGAACGACGTCTGCACCGCATGGTTCGCGCGCCGTTCCGCGAGCTCGTCGAAGATCGTCGGCTCGATGTAGCGGAAGGCGTTGTAGCCGGCGGTGTAGGTCACGGTGAACTGGCGCCGCGTCGACTCCGAGTAGGGGAAGAAGTTGTACTCGACGGCGGGCGCGCCACGCAGCGTCAGGGCCTGGTTCCGAAAGTTGGAACTGATGGCCGAGCCGCCGAAGCCTACGCCGATGTGCTCGCCGACGCTCTTGACGAAACGGGCGTCGAGCGACGAGCTGCGTCGCGTGTTCGAGAAGGTCGAGTCGGTGAGCTCGAAGGTGTCCTCCCGGTAGTTGGTGAAGAAGCCGACCCGCATCCTCCACATCTCGGTGTCGCGGTTGGCCGAGACCGACCCGCTGAGCGACCGCGTCGACTCCCGCTCCTCCGCGTCGAAGAACATGTTGAGCCGGGTGCGGAAGACCCAGAAGTTCCAGGGATCGTCCTGCGGCTGCGCGTTCGCCACCCGTCGCAGGCCCAGCGCGTCCGTGCCACGACGGGGCGAAACCGCGAGTTGCTGGCCGAGCGGCGTCCGCGCAGCGTAGCGCACCAGGCCGAGGCGCAGGGTCTGGGCCAGCGCGCGACGCTCGCTGTCGTCCGTGTCGTCCTGGGAGGTGTAGAAGACGAGCTCGTCATCCAACTCGGCGAACTCGTCGCCGCCGTAGAAGTGGAGCGTCCACGCGTCCCCTCCCCCTCCGGTGCTCTCGCGGGTGACCAGCACGTGGACCTGCGCGTCCCGCCGATCGCGCACGTAGTTCACGAAGCGGATCTCGCGGCGCAGGTACTCGTCGTCGCACCGGCCGCAGTCGAGGAATACGCGCAGGAGATCGGCGCCGTTCGGCTCCTGCGGTGCCTGCGCCGCGCCGGCGACCCCTGGGCCGAGCACGAGCGCCAGCAAGCCGGCGAGCGCGGACCTCCTGGCCCTTGTCGTCGCCCTCGTCGTTGCAGGCGCACCGGGCGCCCGTTTGCGACGCTCAAGTTGCTGCACGGAGATCCACCACCGATGCCGGTGCCTCGGGGCGGGGACCAGGCCCCGGGTCGAGCCGACGATCTCTATCCTATACTCAGCGCCGTATGTCCACGCTTCCCACGCCCGACACGAAGGCGGCCTCGTTCACGCTGCGCGACGCGACCGGCGCCCCCTGCGGGTTCGGCCTCCACCCCGAAGGATCCGCCGCGCCGGCCACGTTGCTCTTCTTCTTCAAGCACGATTGCGCGACGTGCGACCTGACCGCGCCGCTCGTCGAGCGCGTGCACCAGGCGCTGTCCGGTGCAGGGCTGCGCGTCGTCGGCGTGTCGCAGGACGATGCGACGCTCACCGCCGCGTTCAGCGTGCGGCACGGGCTGACGTTCGCGCGCGCCCTCGACGCCGAGCTGCTCGTCTCCGAGGAGTACGGCTTCGACGCGGTGCCGGCGCTGGTGCTTGCGGACGGGGACGCCAACGTGCTGGCGAGCTTCGAAGGGTTCGCCAAGGCGGATCTGCAGGGGCTCGTCGCCCTTGCGGCCGGCCGCTGCGGGGTGCCGGCACCGGCCGTCGAGCGCGAGGGCGAGGCGCTGCCCGACATGCGCCCGGGCTGCGGATCGAAGGTCCACGACCCGGACGTCGCCCGGCGGCTGGCCGCCCGGCGCGACGCCGGGGCGCTCGCCTCGCGCCGGGTCCGGATGCCGGCGGACCTCGATCCGTTCGAGTTCCTCGACCAGCAGGGACTGACCGACGGCCTGCCGGTGGTGCCGCCTACCGAGGCGCGCGTCGCCCGGATGCTCGCCGGCACGACGCGCCCCGCCGGCGACGTCGTCGCCGAGATTCCGCCCAATCTCGCGCCCGCCACGGTCGAGAAGGTAGCCGTCAACGCCGTCATGGCCGGCTGCCGGCCGGAGTACCTGCCGGTGGTCATCGCGGCGGTCGAGGCGACCTGCACCGACGCGTTCAACCTGCACGGGGTGCTCGCCACGACCTACTTCGTGGGGCCGCTGGTCATCGTCAATGGACCGATTCGCCACGAGATCGGCCTCAACACGGGGCGCAACGTCTTCGGCCAGGGGACGCGCGCGAACCTGACGATCGGCCGCGCCCTGCAGCTCGTGGTGCGCAACGTCGGCGGCGGGCGCCCCGGCGAGGTCGACATGTCGACCCTCGGCCAGCCGGGCAAGCTCGGCGCCTGCATCGCCGAGAACGAGGAGCTGAGCTGCTGGGAGCCGCTGCACGTGGAGCGCGGCTTCGACCGCGACCAGAGCACGGTCACCGTCTTCGCCGCAGAGGCGCCGCGCGCCATCCGCGATCAGCTCTCGCGCAACGCGCCGTCGCTCGCGGCCAGCATGGGCTACTCGCTCGAGGCAATCGCCCACGTGAAGCTGCACGGCATGGACGAGGCGCTCCTGGTGGTCTCTCCCGAGCACGCCCGCACGTTCGAGCGCGACGGCTACACCAAGGACGACCTGCGGGCCCGCATCCAGGAGGTGACCGGCCGCAAGCTGCGCGACGTCCTGCCGAACGAAGAGTGCCAGAAGGGCACCGGGGTGCGCGCGCTGCCCAAGGACTGGGTCGGCCCCGACGGCCGCCCGACGGCCGCAGCGCTCGACCGCCCGTTCCCGAAGTTCGCGAGCGCCGACCACATCCTGATCGCCGTGGCCGGCGGCACCGCCGGCAAGTTTTCCGCCGCCGTCGGCGGCTGGGCCAGCGGCGGCCTGGGCTCGAAGGCGGTCACGCGCGTCATCGAGCGGTAGCCACCCGGGATGCATCGTCCAGACCGCTTTCGATGATCGCGCGATCATCGACGACGAGGGTGCGACCGACTGCCCGCAAGGCACGCTCGACCTGATCGATGTGGGATCGGTGCTCGGGGTCCACGATCCGGTGAACGGTCGTGTCGCTGACGCCCAGGCGCCGGGCGAGCTCGACCTTGGTGATGCGCTGTCGCTGCATCACGGAGTACAGCGCCAGCTTCGCCGCCACCAGGGGCGACACGTCGACCATGACCTGGCCGGGCCCCGGTGCGCCCGGCGGCGGCAGCGTCCAACGGGCTTCGACGTAACCCGCGAGCGCACCGACCAACGCTTCTTCCGCGAGATCGAGGGCCTCTGCGCGGCTGCGGGCCGACATTGCGGCCTCCGGGACGTCCGGGAAGCTCACGGACCACCCGTCGCCGTCGGGCTCAACACGGCACGGATAGCTGTAGCGCATCAGAAGTCCTCCTGCCGTTCATGGATCATGATGACACATAGCTGTTTGACAAACGCGCGGTCTCTTCACCGGTGGTGGTTCAGGCGGTCCCCGGCTCGACGGACACCGCGCCGAGCATCGCGCTGGACTCGACGTTGACGCGCTGTCGTATGCTCACCTCATGCCACGCTTCCGCTGCCAGGTGTGCGACGCGGAGTTCGACGTCGCCCAGGCGGCGCTCGACCGCTACCCCGGCTGGCGGCCCCGGTACTGCCGTGCGCACTCACCGAAGAAGCGCGCCGCGGGTGCGGCGCAGCACCGCCCGGCAGCGAGCGCCGCCGCGCGCGCCCGACGGACTGCCACCCGGTCCGAGGAGAACCTGACCCTCGACGAGGTCCTGGCCAAGTACCCCGGCGACCCCGTTACCGGGGTGTTCACCGACGGCAGCGCCGTTCCGAACCCGGGTCCCGGCGGCTGGGGCGTGGTCTGGGTCGAGGGGGGCGCCGTCGTCTCCAAGGCGCACGGCCACGAGCCGGACACGACGAACAACCGGATGGAGCTCCGGGCCCTCATCGAGGCGTTCAAGCTACTGCCCGGCGACGCCGCGGTCGACGTCCACTCGGACAGCCAGCTCTGCGTGAACACGATCACGAAGTGGGCGCCGGCCTGGGAGCGGCGGGGCTGGAAGCGCAAGACCGGCCCGATCAGCAACCTCGATCTGGTGCGGGAGCTACTGGACCACTACCGGGCCCATCCCGACTGCCGGCTGCGCTGGATCGCCGGCCACGCCGGCCACCGCTGGAACGAGTACGCCGACAGCCTGGCCACCGCCTGGATGCGGGAGGCCCTGTAGACAGGCGAGCGGCGCACCTCGCAATCGCGGCCCCCGCCGCGGCGAGGTCAGCGGCTCTCCCGACACGGTCGCCGCCGGGCGACTCGCGGGCGATCCCGCCGGTTGCGGCGGCATTCTGGGGCAGCGCCAGCATCCTGGTCGGGAGCGCGGGTGTTGCGCCGAGGGGGACGGACACAGTCGGCTTCGCCATGGCACGCCGCCCCGGCGCCGCCGGCGGCTGTGGTACAGTGGCCCGACTCGATTCGGGAGACCGCATGGACGATTCCGCCGTCATCCTCGATCCGACCGACGAACGCGAGCCGATCGGCCGGCAACTGGCGTCCCGACCGGCCGCCCTGGCGGGGGCCATCGGCATCGTCGACATCTCCAAGCCGCGCGGGGACGTCTTCTGCGACGAGCTCGAGGCGCTGCTCCGCTCGCGCCAACCGGGCGTCGACGTCATCCGCCTGCGCAAGCCGACCTTCACCCGTCCCGCTCCGACGGACCTGCGCGCCGAGGTCGCGGAGCGCTGCAAGGCGATCATCCAGGCCCTCGCCGATTGAGGGTCGTGCACGTCGTGCAGTGTGCACGACCTGGTCGACTACGAGGCGCGGGGCATCCCCACCGTGATGGTGGCCTCGTCGGAGTTCGTCAGCGCGGCGGAGCGGCAGTCGGACGCCCTCGGCATGCCCGACGTCGCGAGCCGCGCCGTCTACGTTCCGCATC
>JAGWAJ010000003.1:52686-67422 GCA_021296475.1 Acidobacteriota bacterium | reverse complement strand
CGGCTCCGAATCCCGCCGAGCCGGCTCGTCCCCGCGGGGGCGGGCCGGCTCCTCATTTCTCGCCTTACGGCCCGTCGTCGTCGCCTTCGCCGTCGTCGCCGTACCAGAAGCGATCCTCGATCTCCTGGATCTCCTCCTCCGTCATCCCGACGTAGTGGGCGAACTCGTGCACGATGGTGTACGAGACCTCCTGCACGATCTCGTCCTCGTCGGCGCAGTCGCGCACGATCGGGCCGCGGAAGATGCTGATGACGTCGGGCAACGCGTTGCCGTAGTCCCAGCCCCGCTCGTTCAGCGGCACACCGTCGTACAGGCCGTACAGCGTCTCCGGCGGGGTCATGCCCATCTCGCGGAGGGTCTCCGGCGGCGGCTCGTCCGCCACCACGACCTCCACGTTCTGCAGCTCCCGGCCGTACTGCGGCCAGACCTGCTCGATGGCCTCCTCCGCCAGCTCCCGGGCCTCCGCGACGAGCGCGTCGAAGCGCTTGGGAGTCACCGCCTCGACTAGTGCACCGGCCGCTTGGCCGGCCCGGCCGTGGGAGGCGCCTCGCTGAACACCCGCAGGTGCTCCTGCAGGGCGCCGATCAGGTTGGGGACGAACTGCATCGGGACGACGATGCGGGCTCGCACGGGCGCGCGCAGCGTGCGATCGTCTTCCGCCGCCCGCACCTCGTGCTCGGTCGGTGGCAGCACCTCGCAGAACGTCAGCGTGAAGTCGAACGGGGTGTGGGAGATCGCACAGAAGTTGGCGTACGTGCGCGGCATGTCGCCGGCTTCGTCGGGGATGATCGTGAAGTTGATCTGCTTGCGATCCGGCATCGCTGTCCTCGGGGTGGCTGACGGGTTCCGGGTTGCGCCGTCTCAGCGGACCCGGCGCGATCAGTATTTTCGCATGACCCCCACGACCACGCCCTGCACCCGCACCTGCGCCGCGTCGACGACGATGGGCGCCACGCCCTCGTTGGCCGGCTGGAGACGGACGCGCCCGCCCTCCCGGTAGAGCTTCTTCAGGGTCACATCGCTGCCGTCGACGAGCGCGATGACGGTCTCGCCGTCCTGCGTCGTCTGGCGATCCTCGACGATGACGATGTCACCGTCCCGGATCTGCTCGTCGATCATCGAATCGCCCCGCACGCGGAGGGCGTACGTCTCGCGCCGGCCGACCAGCTCCTCGGGGACGGAGACCGTCTCCGTCGAGACCACCGCCTCGATGGGCGCACCGGCCGCCACGTAGCCGAGCAGCGGGAGCTCCAGGGCGGTGCCCCCCGCGCGGGTCGGTAACAGCTCGACGGAACGGCTGCGGTTCCAGGACCGCTTGATGAAGCCCTTCTCCTGGAGGTTGGTCAGGTGCTTGTGCACGGTCGCCAGGGACGAGAGCCCGAAGCGCCGGCCGATCTCCTCCAGGCTCGGAGCGTAGCCGTGCTCCTCCATGAACTCCCGCAGATAGTCGAGAATCTCGCGCTGCCGCCGGGTCAGTGGCTGCACGCCCCCTCCCTCGTCCGTGAATGGGCTCACTATACGCAAACAAAAGGCGAATATCAAGGCTCGGACCATGTTAGAGTACGAGCGTGTCGTGGGTTCTCGCCCTCGTCGTCGCGCTCGGAGCCGCGGCGCCGCCGGCGCAGCCCGAGGCCCCCCCGCCGTTCACCCTCGCCGACGGCCAGCAGCTCGCAGAGGCGCTGGCCGCCATCGTCGCCAACGCCGGCGAAGCGGCCCCGCGCGACGGCGGCCGGCGCGTCATCACCCTCACGGAGCGGGGCATCAACGCATACCTCCGGTTCCAGGGCGCCGATCACCTGCCGCCGGCAGTTGGCGAGCCCGAGATGCATCTGCTCGGCAACGGCCGTCTCTCGGCGCGCGCGCTCATCGATCTCGATCGGCTGCGCGCCGAACGGCCGCGGGGGCCGCTCGATCCGTTGCGCTACCTCGGCGGACAGGTCGAGGTGGTCGCCGCCGGCGCCCTTCGGACGTCCGCCGGCGTCGGCCGGTTCGAGCTCGAATCGCTGCACGTCGCGTCGGTCCCGATGCCGGTGCTGCTGCTGGTCGAAGTGGTGCGCGCGCACCGCGACTCCGGCGGCTTCGACCTGACGGCGCCGTTCCAGCTGCCCTACGGCATCGAGGAGCTGCGCGTGGAGCCGGCGCGGGCGATCGTCGTCCAATGACGCGGGACGCCGCCCGCGCGCGCGACCGCCGATGCGGGTGATCGCCGGCGCGCTCAAGGGCCGCCGGCTGCAGTCGCCGCGGTGGCCGGGCCTGCGTCCCACCTCGGACCGGCTGCGGGAGACCCTCTTCGACGTGCTGGGGGAGGAGGTCGTCGGCGCGGCGGTGCTCGACGGGTTCGCGGGAACCGGAGCGCTGGGGATCGAGGCGCTCAGCCGTGGTGCGGCTGCGGTCGTCTTCGTGGAACGGGACCGGCGCGCCGCGGCGCTCATCGCCGCCAACCTGGACCACTGCGGCGCGGGGGAACGGGCCGCGATCGTGGCCGGGCCGCTACCGGGCGCGATCGACCGCGCCGCCCCGGGGAATCTCTTCGACCTGATCCTGCTCGATCCGCCTTACGCGTACCCGGAGCCGTCGATCGGTGCAATACTATCGGCCGCAGCGCGCCGACTCGCCCCGGACGGCCGGGTGGTGCTGGAGCGTGCGCGCCGCTCCGCCGCGTGCGAGGTGCCGGAGCTGTCGTTGCGGCGCCGCCTCCCGGCCGGGGACAGCGTGCTGGTGTTCTATGGTGGCCAATCCCTCTAGACTGGCAGTCTATCCGGGATCGTTCGACCCGTTGACCAACGGCCACGTCGACATCATCGAGCGGGGTGCGCGCCTGTTCGATCGCATCGTGCTGGCCATCCTCGTCAACATCGAGAAGGCGCCGCTCTTCTCGGTGGACGAACGGGTCGCCATCCTGCGCGAGGTCTTCGACACGCAACCCAACGTCGAGGTCGAGACGTTCGACGGCCTGCTGGTCGACTACGCGCGGCAGCGCGGGGCCGATGTCATCGTGCGCGGCCTGCGGGCGATCTCGGACTTCGAGTACGAGATGCAGATGGCGCTGATGAACCGCCACCTCAATCCCGACATCGAGACCGTCTTCATGATGCCGGCCGAGAGCTACACCTACCTGAGCTCGCGTCTCGCGAAAGAGGTCTTCGCCCTCGGCGGCTCGATAACCGGGCTCGTTCCGGCGCTGGTCGAAACGCGCCTCCGGGCCAAGGGCCGCCGCGTCTGACGCGCGGCCGCCCGGGCGACCTGCTGGAATCCGACCGATGGCCTTCGCCGACCGCTTGAGCCGCGTCACCCCGTCGCAGACGCAGCAGGTCCTCGTCGCAGCCGACCGCCTGCGCCGGCAGGGGATCGACGTGGTCGATTTCGGGCCGGGGGAGCCGGACTTCCCGACACCGGCGCACATCAAGGCGGCAGGTGCCGCGGCCATCGCGGACGACTTCACGCGCTACACGCCCAGCGCCGGCACCTCCGAGCTCAAGGAGGCCGTCTGCGCGCGGTACGCGACCGACTACGGGGTCGACTACCGGCCCGCGGAGGCCATCGTGACCGCCGGCGGCAAGCAGGCCCTGTTCAACGTGGCGATGGCGCTGCTCGGCCCGGGCGACGAGGTGATCACGCACACGCCCGGGTGGCCCTCGATCACCGAGCAGATCCGGCTCGCGGACGCCGACCCGATCCTGATCCGCACGCATCCCGAAGACGGCTTCCGACTTCGCCCGGAACAGGTCGTCGACGCGCTGACCCCCCGCACGCGCGCCATCGTCATCAACTCGCCCTGCAACCCGACGGGCGCGCTCGTCGCGGAGGACGACCTCGCCGCCGTCGCCGAGGCGGCCGCGTCACGCGGGGTCTGGATCGTGGTCGATCTCTGCTACGAGCGGCTCATCTACGGCGAGGCGGCGCACAACCTGCCGCGTGTGCTCGCCGAGCGGGCCCGCGACCGCACGGTGCTGGTCGGAAGCCTCTCGAAGAGCTACGCGATGACCGGGTGGCGCTGCGGGTGGGCTCTCGGCCCCGCGCCCCTCATCGCGGCGGCCAACGCCGTCCAGGGCCACTCCACGTCGAACGTCTCGTCGATCACGCAACGGGCTGCCGTGGCCGCGCTGACCGGGCCGCAGACGTGCGTCCGCGCGATGCTCGACGAGTATCGGATGCGCCGGGACCAGGTGCTGGCCTGGCTGGCCCCGGAGGCGCGCATTCGCGTCGGGGTCCCGGCCGGCGCGTTCTACCTGTTTCCGGCCGTCGGCGATCTGCTGGCGCCGGACGGCCCGCGCACGTCGGCGGAGTTCGCAGCCCGGCTGCTGGCCGAGGCGCACGTCGCCGTGACCCCCGGCGAGGCATTCGACGCACCCGGATTCCTGCGCCTCTCGTATGCGACGTCGCTCGCCCGCCTCGAGGCCGGCGTGACGCGTCTGCTCCGTTTCGCCGCTGCGATCGGATGAACGCCGACCGCCTGGCGTCCGGCGCGGCACGGATCGTCGGCGCCGGCCACGTTCTGCGCGACGAGGAGAGCCGGGCCGCCTATGGCATGGACGCGCTCGAGCGCGGGCGGCCGGCCGACCTGGTGATCCGACCGGGGACGACGGCCGAGGTCTCCGCGCTCGCCCGGCTCTGCCACGACGCGCGCGTCCCCCTGACCCCGCGGGGCGCCGGCACCGGCTACACGGGCGGGGCCGTCCCGACCGCGGGGGGCGTGGTGCTGGCGCTCGATCGTTTCGACCGCATTCTCGAGATCGACCCGCCGAATCTGCTCGCCGTCGTCCAGCCGAACGTGGTGACGGCGGCGCTGCAGGCGGCGGTCGAGGCGGTCGGCCTGTTCTATCCGCCCGACCCCGCCAGCCTCCACCGGTCGGCCATCGGCGGCAACGTGGCGGAGTGCGCCGGAGGCCCGCGCGCCTTCAAGTACGGCACGACGCGGCACTACGTGCTGGGTCTCGAGGCGGTGCTGCCGACCGGAGAGGTCATCCGCACCGGCGGCAAGTCCGTCAAGAACGTCGTCGGCTACGACCTGACTCAGTTGCTGGTCGGATCCGAGGGCACGCTGGCCATCGTGACCGAGGTGACGCTGCGTCTCGTGCCGAGGCCGGCCGCGGCCCGGACCCTGCGGGCCGTGTTCCCCGACGTGGACACGGCGGTGAACGCCGTGCTCGGGATGGTGGCCGGCGGCATCGTGCCGGCGGCGATCGAAATCATCGACGGCGAATGCCTCGCGGCGATCGCCGCTTCCGGTGCCGAGCCCCCGGCCCCGCCCGGGGCCGCCGTGCTTCTGCTGATCGAGGTGGACGGCTCGCCCGCGGCGGTCGACGCGGACCTCCCCCGCGTGCTGGCGGCCTGCCGGTCGGCCGGCGCGAGCGACCTGCGAACGGCCCGCGACGGTGAGGAGCGCGAAGCGCTCTGGCGCGTGCGCCGCGACCTGTCGCCTGCGCTGCGCCGGCTGGCGCCGCTCAAGATCAATCACGACGTGGTGGTGCCGCGGGCGCGGGTGCCGGAGCTGTTCCGCGCCGTCGCGTCGCTCCGCGAGGCGTCCGGCCTGCGGATGGCGTGCTTCGGGCACGTCGGCGACGGCAACATCCACGTCAACATCCTGCTCGACCCGGCCGACGCCGCGGCCCTCGCCCGGGCGCGTGATGCGGAGCTTCGGCTCTTCGAGGCGGTACTCGCTCTCGAGGGCTCGATCAGCGGAGAGCACGGGATCGGCTTCACCAAGGCACCCTACCTCGGCCTGGAGCTCTCGCCCGAGGCGATCGCGCTGCTACGCCGGCTGAAGCGCGCGTTCGATCCGCGTGGAATCCTCAATCCGGGCAAGATCTTCCCGCCGGAGGCGTGACCGGCCGCCCGGCGATCCGCATCACCAGCGGAAGGATCGGTGCGCCGCTTCGTCGTGGAGCCGCCGCGACACGACGGCCGCGGTCTCGCGATCCAGATACGGAATGCGAATGGTGTAGCGGCCCGCGGCGGCGCCCGCGGTGTCGATCCGCACCGACGCCGTGCGGTGACGCCGATCGAACGGCGACTCGCAGAGGGCGACGGTCTGGATCCGGGCGTAGCGCACGAGGGTCAGCGTCCGGTTCCACCAGCCGAGCCGGGAGAGGACGCCCCACGGCGCCAGCGCATAGGCCGCGTGCCGCACCGTGAGGCGCGCGTGCGCGGCCGCCGCGAGACCGCCCGGCACCGCGAGCAGGAGCATCCAGGGGGAGAGCATGACGGCGGCAGCCAGGGTCGGGGGCAGCACCGCCACCGCCACGGAGCGCACGAAGACGCGCCGCCACGCGCGGTGGGGCAACGTCTCCCAGCGCACGCGGTCGAGCCCCGCATCGGGCAGCACCGCCTCGATGAGGGCGGGGACGCGGCCGGTCTCGACCAGGGGCGCCAGCCATTGCTTCTCCGCCGATGCGCCGCCGCCGGCGCCGTCGAGATCGGCACCGGCGTCCGAACCGGCGCCGCCCCCGGCGGTCCGCAGCTCCACCGACTGCCGGCCGAACCAGCGATGCAGGGGAGTCTCGGTCGCGCGCAGCGACTGGACCCGCGACGTCGGAATCGTGCGCGACACCCGCGTGAGGAGCCCGTAGGCGGCCGCGAGATCCGGACCGCGCCGCCGCAGCGTGAAGTCGTAGAGCTGCAGCACGTACCAACCGATCGAGAAGAGGCGCAACAGGGCCACGGCGGCCAGCAGGAGGACGGTGCCGGCCAGGACCGCCCGGACCAGCGGCGGCCCGGCGGCCAGACCCGGAAGCCGGGCGAGCGCGGACTCGATCAACGGAGCGGCCCAGTCGCCGAGGTCGGGGCCGAAGCTTGCGCGCTGCCACCACAGCCCCGCCACGGCGCCGACGACCACCAGACCGCGGTTGGAGATCGTGCCCAGCTTCACGAGCTCGCCGACCCCGACGTGGAGAAGCAGGCCCGTCCCTGCGTCGGCCGGAGCGTCGCCCCGGGGGTGCATCGCGGCGGGGCTGCCGCGGCCCGCGACGACAGCGGCGCGCATCTCGTCGACCGCGCCGAGCGAGAGCACGCGCATGACCGCCTCCGGCCTGGACCCGCTCGCCGTCTCGACGCGCACGAGCGCCACCCCGAGGAGGCGGTGGAGCGGGTTCTGAACCAGGTCGACGTTCTGAATGCGCGCGTAGGGAATGTGCCGCTCCGTCCGGGTGAGCAGGCCGTCGCGGACCACGATCTCGTCGGCCGCGAGGCGGTACCGGAAGACCGCGTACTGCACTATCGCCCCGACGGCGACGGGAACGACGAACGCGAGCGCCCAGAGCTCGTACGACTCGCCGGAGGCGAAGAGCACCACCAGGGCGGGCACGATGAAGCCCTTGGCGACCTGCGCCGCCGCGAAGAGCCAGGAGAGCGGGTGCAGCCGGCGCTCTTCAGTCGCCACGCTCGTCCCCGCCACCGGTGGGTCCGGCGTCGATCAGGTAGTCGCGGATGCGCAGGGCCACTCCATGCGTCAACCCGCCGAGCGACACCGACGAGTCCTGCGTGCCCGCGGTGTGGACGACGAGCGTGGCGAGGTCGAACGCACGCTGCAGCGGGCCCTGCGAAACGTCGGTGTGCTGCACGCGCGACTTCGGGACCGAGGTCACCGATCGCCAGACGACGCCGCGCCGAATGGTGAACCCCTGCCGGTCCAGACGGTACCGCAGGCGGCGGTAGCGCACGCCGGGCCATGCGTAGCACCAGCCGGCAAGCAGGGCGGAGGCCGCGGCCCAGACGGCGAGCGCCATGAGCGCCCCGGCCAGGCCGAGTGGGACGGCGATGGCCGCGGCAAGGACGGCCAGCAGGGCCGGCAGCACCACGGCGGCGACCGCGATGGCGCCGGCGATGCGTGCCGCCGCCACGGACCGCGGATCCAGGGGATGGTAGAGGCCGTCGGCGACGCCACGGTCGGAGACCGGCGCCCCGGGCGGCACGGCGGGGGGTCCCGCATCGACAGACACTCTTTCGATCCTACGGAATCCGGACGCCGCGCGCCGCCCGGTCAGAACGGCGCGCGCAGCGGCGGGGGTCCGAAGGGCCCGGCGGCGGCCTGCCCGTCGAAGCGCCGATCCCAGCGTCCCGGGATCGGCGTCCCGCAGGACGGGCACGCGCCGTCGGCGGTGAGCGCGTAGGAGCGGACTCGGAACCCCTCCCGCTCGATCACCGCACGGCCGCAGGCCGGGCAGCGCGTGTGCTCGAGAGGCCCGACGCTTCCCGGGCGGTTGCCCGCGTAGACGTAGCGCAGTCCGTTGCGCCCGGCGACCGCCGCGGCGCGCCGCAGCGACGCGGCCGTGGTAGCGGGCCGGTCGGTCATCCGGTAGTCGGTGTGGAACGCCGTCACGTGCCAGGGGATGTCCGGCGAGATTCCGGCCAGGAAGCCGGTCAGACGGTCGATCTCTTCCTCGGAGTCGTTGAAGCCCGGGACGAGCAGGGTGACGACCTCCAGCCAGACCTCGAGGGCGTGGAGCCGGCGAATCGTGTCGAGGATCGGGTCGAGGCGTCCTCCGAGCTGCCGGTAGCGACGGTCGTCGAAGCCCTTGAGGTCCACCTTGTAGAGGTCGACCCAGGGCCGCAGGTAGTCGAGCACCTGCGGCGTCGCGTTGCCGTTGGAGACGAAGGCCGTGCGGAGGCCGGCCGCCCGCGCGGACCGGAACACGGCCACCGCCCACTCGCTGGTGATGAGCGGTTCGTTGTACGTGCTCACGATGAGGCGGGCTCCGTACCGGAGCGCCTCCTCCACCAGGGCGTCGGGCTCGATGCCGATCGCCGGAGGCTTCGCCGCGGGATCGCGCAGCGCCTGCGAGGTCATCCAATTCTGGCAGTAGGCGCAATGGAGGTCGCAGCCGAGCATGCCGAAGCTGTAGGCGAGCGCTCCCGGCCAGGCGTGGAAGAACGGCTTCTTCTCGATGGGGTCGCATTGGACCCCGCCGACGTAGCCCCACGGCACGTAGAGCCGGCCGCCGCGGTTGAAGCGCACCTTGCAGGCCCCGACCGCGCCGTCCGGCAGCGGGCAGGCGTGGCCGCACGAGTAGCACCGGATGCGTTCGGCGTCGAGCCGCTCCCACAGATCGCCCACCCGGGTGCGCGACGCGAGGGCGTCAGCGAGAGCGGGCATCGCGACCCTTCGGGGATGGTTCCGGAGGAGGCCGGTTGGCGACCAGGACGACCCGCCGGAGGTGGCGCTCGGGGTCCGGATCGAGCAGCGCCTCGACGGTGAGGCTGCCGGTGTCGAGATAGGAGACGGCGCCGAGACGCTCGAGGGGCAGTCCCTCGGCCTCGAGCTCGGCCGCGTCGGGCTCGAGCAGCACGCAGAGCGCGCGGTCCGAGCCGCGTAGGAAGTCGCGGACGGCGTCGAAGCCGAAGGGCGTCACGGCCGGCGCCCCAGCGTAGAAGACCAGGTTGCGCGTGAAGACCCGGTAGCGGCAGTAAGGCTCGCCGGCGCCGCGCGCCTCCCGTACCAGCGCCGCCATCCGTTCGACCGGCGCCTCCCGCGGCGTCGCGAGAACGACGCTGTAGGTGCCGACCGCCAGGAGCACGGAGGCCGCCGCGACGAGAGCGGGAACGAGGCCGCCGCGCGAGGCGGTCGGCGCGCGGTCCCGGTGCGCAGCCAGGGCTGCCGCCACGATCGCCGCCCCGAGAACGAGCGCCGCCGCCGCCAGGGCCGCGACCCACGGGCCGCTCCGCTCCACGAGGAGCGGGCGGACAGCGTGGAGACGCTCGGCCGCGAGAGCGACCAGCAGCCCGGCGGCAACCGCCGCCCCGGTCAGGAGTCCGCGCGTCTGCGCGCCCGCGGCCGCGGCGCGGCGCATGGCCGCGGCGAGGAGCACCGCGAGCGGCGGCAGCACCGGGAGGACGTACCGCGGCTGCTTGCCCACTGAGATGGTGTAGAAGGCGAGCGGCGCGAGTGCCCACAGGGCCAGTCGGAGCTCCGCGCCGCCGACCCGCCGCTCGCGCCACGCCCGGGCGAGCGCCGGCAGCCAGAGAACTGTGAACGGCGTCCACGGCAGCAGGCCGCCGGCAACGACCGGCAGGTAGTACCAGAGCGGCCGCGGGTCGTTGTAGCGCGCCGTGGCGAAGCGGTCCAGGTTCTCCCCGATGAAGAAGCGCTCCACGTAGGCAGGACCATGCTCCACCGCCATCGCGGCGTACCACGGGACCGCGAGGACCACGAAGACCGCGCCGGCCGCCAGGAGGGCGCCGCGGGCCGCACCCGGGCGCCGGCCGCGAAGCCAGGTCCACGCCGCCACCGGCAGGACGACCACGGCCGGCAACACGAGCCCGACCGGACCCTTGACCAGGAACGCGGCCGCAGCGCCTGCCCCGGCCGCGACCAGCCAGCGGCCCGCCGCGGGATGCTCCCCGGCGCGGCGCGGCTCGACGCGCAGCCCGACTACCGCCCCCCAGGTGGCCAGCGTGACGAAGAAGGCGAGGGGCAGATCGGGCAGCGCATGGCGAGCCATCGCGACGTAGCCGAAGCTCGTGGCGGTGACGACGCCGGCGAGCAGCGCCGTCCGGTCGTCGTACCAGCGGCGGGCGCAGGCCCAGGCAAGCAGCGCGAGGCCGATGCCGGCCAGCGCGGAGGGCAGCCGCGCGGCGGTGGGGGAGACGCCGGCCGCCGCGTAGGTCGCCGCCGCCAGCCAGTAGTACAGGATCGGCTTCTCGAACCGGACCTCGCCGTTGTAGTGGGGCGTGAGCCAGTCGTCGCGGTCGACCATCTCGCGGGCGGCCTGGGCGTAGAACGCCTCGTCCGAATCGGTCACGGCGGGGCACCCGAGGCCGGCGAGGAACGTCAACGCGCAGACGGCCACGATCGCGGCCGGATGACGCGGCACGCCGGCGATTCTATACTCCGCTCATGAAGGTGGTGGCAGTCATCGGCGCCTCACCCGACCGGCGCAAGTTCGGCAACAAGGCGGTGCGGGCCTTCCGGCGGCGCGGCTTCGAGGTGCTTCCCGTCAACCGCCGACCGGGCGGCGCCGCGACGGAGGGAGAGCGACTGATTGAAGGGCTGCCCGTTCACGCAACGGTTCGGGAGGCGCCCGGGCCGATCGACCTGGCCACCCTCTACGTGCCGCCCGAGATCGGCGAGACGCTCGTCGACGAGATCGCCGCGAAGGGAATACCGACCCTCTGGGTGAACCCCGGCGCGGAGAGCCGCCGGCTGGTCGAGCGGGCCCGCGCCCTCGGTATCGCGACGACCCTGCACTGCAGCATCGTGGCGATCGGGGAGTCCCCGGCCGACTACGGCGATGGCCCCGATCCGACCCCGTCCGGCCGCGCGGGCGGGGACGGCGCGCCGCCGGCCGGGGGTTGACACGCCCCGGCGGTATGCCTATGCTCAGGTCCCAGACGGCGTCGACGGAATCCTCCAGCCTTGCATCGCGCAGCCTTGCATCGCGTTTCAGTCACGCGCACAAGTTGACTACCGCATCTCGCGGCTGACGGCCGAGCGGGGCTCGGCTCGCTCCCCCTGACGACCCTGGCCGCAGGGCCCCAACAACCAACCCGTAGTCGAAAGATCGGTCAGCACATGCCAACCAACAGCAGACGTACCACCCCCTCACGGCCTGCTCCCGACACCGCGGCCACCGCGGAAGCCCCGCCGTCGGATGCGCCCAAGCCGCCCCCGCGGCGCGCCAAGGACACCCTCAACATCGGCGAGCTCAAGGACATGAGCATCGCCCGGCTCACCCAGGTCGCCAAGGATCTGCACGTGGCCGGGGCGACCGGCATGCGCAAGCAGGAGCTGATCTTCCAGATCCTGAAGGCGCAGACGGAGCAGAGCGGGTTCATCTTCTCCGAGGGCGTTCTCGAGGTGCTGCCGGACGGGTTCGGATTCCTTCGCGCTCCCGACTACAACTACCTGCCGGGTCCGGACGACATCTACGTCTCGCCGTCCCAGATCCGGAAGTTCGATCTGCAGACGGGCGATACGGTATCGGGACAGATTCGGCCGCCGAAGGAAGGCGAGCGCTACTTCGCGCTCATCAAGGTCGAGGCGGTCAACTTCGAGTCGCCCGACCAGGCGCGCGACAAGATCTTCTTCGAGAATCTCACGCCGCTCTATCCCCTCGAGCGCGCCCAGCTCGAGACCGACGGCGGCAATCTCTCGGCGCGCGTCATGGACCTGATGACGCCCATCGGGAAGGGGCAGCGCGGCCTGGCAAGACGATGCTGCTGCAGAACATCGCGCAGTCGATCGCGCGCAACCACTCGGAGGTCTATCTCATCGTGCTGCTCATCGACGAGCGGCCCGAGGAGGTGACCGACATGCAGCGCTCCGTCGACGGGGAGGTCATCTCGTCCACCTTCGACGAGCCGGCGCAACGCCATGTGCAGGTGGCCGAGATGGTCATCGAGAAGGCGAAGCGCCTCGTCGAGCACCGCAAGGACGTCTTCATCCTGCTCGACTCGATCACGCGCCTCGCCCGCGCCTACAACACCGTCATCCCTCCCTCCGGGAAGGTGCTCTCGGGCGGGCTCGACTCGAACGCCCTACAGAAGCCGAAGCGCTTCTTCGGCGCCGCGCGCAACATCGAGGAGGGCGGCTCGCTGACGATCATGGCCACGGCGCTCGTCGATACCGGGTCGCGGATGGACGACGTCATCTTCGAGGAGTTCAAGGGCACCGGCAACATGGAGATCCACCTCGATCGCAAGCTCGTCGACAAGCGGGTGTTTCCCGCGATCGACATCCAGAAGAGCGGCACGCGCAAGGAGGAGCTGTTGCTGTCGAAGGAGGATCTCAACCGGGTATGGGTGCTCCGCAAGGTCCTCAACCCGCTGTCGCCGGTCGAGGCGATGGAGCTGCTCCTCGACAAGATGGGCAAGACCAAATCGAATGCCGACTTCCTGGCGTCGATGCAGAGAATGGGGTGAGCAGTGAGCGTGACGATTCGCATTCGAGACAACGGGCCCTACGTCGTGGACGGAGACGACGTCCAGGTGGTGGACGCGGACGGCAACGCGTTTCCGATCGAGCGGCGTCCCTTCGCACTCTGCCGGTGCGGCCACGCCGAGTCCAAGCCGTTCTGCGACGGCTCGCACAATCGGGAGGGATTCGCGGCCGCCGACCGCGCGCCCTGACGTCGCGCGCCCTGACGGGCGCGTTGGGAGGTTCGCCCGCGCGAAACTCCTGCGCTGCGGCGCTGGACCAGGACCGGGCTCCGCGGGGTCACGCGACCGACGTCGGGCGCCCTGACGAGCGCGTCGGGAGTCTCGCTGGCGCGAGGCTCCTGCGCTGCTGCTGGCTGGCCCAGGGGTCGGGCTCCGTGGCGGTCACGCGGCCGACGGGGCGTTGTCGGGCGCAGCTTCGGGACGTCGCGTACTGAAGGTCAGCGCCGTACCGTCGCAATCGACCACGACGCTGTCGCCCTCCCCGAATTCCCCCTCGAGCAGCCGCGCCGCGAGCGGATCGAGCACGCGTCGCTGAATCGTGCGCCGCAGCGGCCGCGCCCCGTAGGCGGCATCGAATCCCTCGTCGACGAGCTGCCGCGTGGCCCCGTCGGTCAACTCGATGGCCAAGTGCCGGTCGGCAACCCGGCGCGCCAGCGTGGCGAGCTGAATCCGGGCAATCTCCATCAGGTGCCGTCGGTCGAGCGCGTGGAAGAAGAGGATCTCGTCGATCCGGTTCAGGAATTCCGGCCGGAAATGGCCGCGCACGACCGCGTCGACCTGCCGTCGCGTCGCCTCGTCCAGATCCCCTGCGCCGCTCCTTCCGGCGATCAGGTCGCTGCCCAGATTCGAGGTCATGATGACGACCACGTTGCGGAAGTCGACGGTGCGGCCCCGACCGTCCGTCAGGCGGCCGTCGTCGAGGACCTGCAGCAGGACGTGCAGCACGTCGGGGTGCGCCTTCTCCACCTCGTCGAAGAGCACCACGGTGTAGGGACGCCGGCGCACCGCCTCGGTGAGCTGCCCGGCCTCGTCGTGTCCGACGTAGCCGGGCGGGGCTCCCACGAGCCGCGACACGCTGTGCTTCTCCTGGTATTCCGACATGTCGACACGGGCCATCGCCCGCTCGTCGTCGAAGAGGAACTCCGCGAGCGCTCGCGCCAGCTCCGTCTTGCCGACCCCGGTCGGCCCCAGGAAGAGGAAGCTCCCGAGCGGACGGTTCGGATCCTGCAGGCCGGCCCGCGCGCGGCGAACGGCGTTGGCTACCGCGACGATGGCATCGTCCTGGCCGACGACGCGGCGCCGCAGCCGGTCCTCCATGTGCACGAGCTTCTCGATCTCGCCCTCCACCAGCCTGGCGACCGGGATGTGCGTCCACTTGCTGACGACGGCTGCGATGTCGTGCTCGTCCACCTCTTCCTTGAGCATGCGCGGCGCGGACGCCTCGGCCCCCTCGCGCCCCGCGCGGAGCTCCTGCTCGAGCTCGGGGATACGGCCGTACTGCAGCTCCGACGCGCGCGCGTAGTCGCCCGCCCGCTGCGCCTTCTCGACCTCGTGCCGCAGCGACTCGAGCTCGCTCTGGAGGCTGCGCCCGCCCTGGATTTCCGCCTTCTCGTGCTCCCACTGGGTGCGCAGCCGGTGGCGCTCCTCCTTGCGGTTCGCCAGTTCCCGCTCGAGTCGCTCGAGTCGGGCGCGGGAGCCCGGGTCGGTCTCCTTGCGCAACGCCTCCCGCTCAATCTCGAGCTGCATCAGGCGACGCTCCACCTCGTCGAGCTCGACCGGCAGCGAGTCGATCTCGGTGCGCAGCTTCGCGGCCGCCTCGTCGATGAGATCGATCGCCTTGTCGGGCAGGAAGCGGTCGCTGAT
>JAGWAJ010000003.1:50877-52576 GCA_021296475.1 Acidobacteriota bacterium | reverse complement strand
ACCACCGGCTGGAAGCGCCGCTCGAGCGCCGCGTCCTTCTCGATGTACCTGCGGTACTCGTCGAGCGTCGTCGCGCCTATCGTGTGCAGCGCGCCGCGCGCCAGCAGCGGCTTGAGCATGTTCGAGGCGTCTATCGAGCCCTCGGCCGCACCCGCCCCGACGACCGTGTGCAGCTCGTCGATGAAGAGGACGATGCGACCCTCGGCGTCGGTCACCTCCTTGAGAACCGCCTTGAGGCGCTCCTCGAACTCGCCCCGGTACTTCGCCCCCGCCACCAGCGCCCCCATGTCGAGGGCGATCAGGCGCTTGTCCTGCAGGCCCTCCGGGACGTCGCCGCGCACGATGCGCTGCGCAAGCCCCTCGACGATGGCGGTCTTCCCGACGCCCGGATCGCCGATGAGCACGGGGTTGTTCTTGGTGCGGCGCGAGAGCACCTGGACGGCGCGGCGGATCTCCTCGTCACGTCCGATCACCGGGTCGAGCCGTCCACCGCGCGCGAGCTCGGTCAGATCGCGCGCGTATCGCTCCAGGGCCTGGTACTTGCCCTCGGGATGCGGATCGGTGACGCGCTGCGAGCCTCGCACGGCCGTCAGGGCCCGGTACAGGCCGTCGCGCGTCACCCCGCGCTCGGCGAGCAGGCGCGCCGCGGGCGCCGACCCTCCTTCCGCCAACACGGCCGCGAAGAGGTGCTCGGTGCTGACGTAGTCGTCCTTGAGCCGCTCAGCCTCGTCACTCGCGACCGTGAGGACGCCGCGCAGCCTCGCCGAAGGGGCCGGCGCCGCGCCGCCGACCGCGGACGGCAGGCCGGCCAGCTCGGCGCGCACCGCCGAGGCCAGGGTCGCCGGGTCGACATCCAGGGTACGGACGAGCGCCGGCACTACGCCGTCGTCCTGCTCGACCAGCGCCGAGAGCAGATGCTCCGGCTCGATCTCGGGATGGCCCGCCCGGCCTGCGAGCTGCTGTGCGGCGACGACCGCCTCCTGCGCCTTCTCGGTCAGTCGGTTGATGTTCATGGCAACCTCACGCCTCCGGCGGAGTCGCGCGCGAAGGCGGCGGCGGGTCGACCTCGTCGTCCTTCGCCAGCGCCGCCAGCGCCTCGAAGTGGCGCCGCGCCTCGGCGGTCAAGCGGCGGGGCAGCTCGACGTGCGCCGTCGCATAGAGATCCCCGCGGCCCTCGCCGGGGGGCGGCAGGGGCATGCCGCGGCCCCGGATCCGAAACGCCTGTCCCTGCTGCGTCCCCGGCGGTACCTTGAGGCGCACGGATCCTCCGTCGATGGCGGAGATGCGGGCCTCGCCGCCCAGCACCGCCGTCGTCAGGGGCAGGGAGCACCGCGTCGACAGGTCGTGTCCGCGGCGCGTGAATACAGGATGCGACGCGATGCGGACGCGCAGCATGAGGTCGCCCGCCCCGGCCGGACCGGGTCCGCCCCGACCTGCGACCCGGACCCGGGAACCGTCCGCCACCCCCGGCGGAATCCGGACGTCGACGGCGCTCCGTTGGGGACCGGTCGCAGGCACGAGGCGCCGCGTGACACCGGCGAACGCTTCCTCCAGCGTCAACTCGAGCGGCTGCTCCACGGTCCTCCCGCGGCTGGCCGGCGCACGCCTCGCCCCGCCCGCGGCCCTACCCGCCGGTGGCGCACCACCGAAGAACGTCTCGAAGAACTCGGAGAACGGCAACCCGTCCTCACCGCGCGCG
>JAGWAJ010000003.1:0-50866 GCA_021296475.1 Acidobacteriota bacterium | reverse complement strand
CCACCCCCGCGAAGGGCCCGCCCGCAAACGGGTTCCGTCCCACGAAGGGCCCGCCGCCCGCGAACGGGTTCCGCCCCGCGAACGGATTCCGTCCCGCGAACGGGTTCCGCCCCGCGGACTGCGCCTGCTCGTACTGTTTCCAGTTGGCGCCGAGGGCGTCGTACTTCCGGCGGGTCTCCGGATCGCCCAGAACCTCGTAGGCCTCGCTGATCTCCTTGAAGCGGCGCTCGGCCGACCGGTCGTCCGGGTTGACGTCGGGGTGGTGCTTGCGCGCGAGCTTGCGGAACGCGGTCTTCACCTCGTCCGCCGACGCGCCCCGGCCGACCCCCAGCGTCGCGTAGTAGTCCTGGAACTCCATCCGTCGTCACATCCTCACGGCAGACCGACGACGTCGTACAGGCGGTCGAGCTCCCGCTGCAGGCGCTCCCGCCCACCGCGCCGCCCCAGGGCCGCTCCCGTCGCCAGTGGCCGGATGCGCTCCACCGATTCGGCGATGGAGAGAAGATGCCGCACGCCGGCGAGGTTGATGCCGCGCTCCTCGACGAGGCGCTTGATGAAGCGCAAGCGGTCGATCTCCGCGGGGGAGTAGAGCCGCATGCTGCCGACCGTCCGATCGGGACGCACGAGACCGAGACGCTCGTACTTGCGGAGGGTCTGCGGGTGCAGACCGAGCCGCCGCGACACCGTGCTGATGAAGAGAATCTCGCTCATGCGCCTTCCTGTGCCCCTGCCGCTGTCGTGCGGAACGACGCTAACTTGCGCTCGATCAAGTGTAGGTATTGATACGTAGCGAGTCAACTTGCCGTACCAGGCGACGTGCGATCCGTCCGGATCTATACTGCGGCATGGCTGTCCGTCCCCCCGCGGCTTCGGACCTCTTCACGTCGCGCTGGGGCGTGATCCTGGCCGGGATCGGCATGGCCGTGGGGACCGGCAACCTCTGGCGCTTCCCACGCGTCGCGGCGGAGAACGGCGGAGGCTCCTTCCTCATCCCCTGGCTGCTGGCGCTGTTCCTCTGGTCGATCCCCCTGCTAATCGCCGAGTTCGGCCTCGGCCGGGGGGCGCGCCGCGGCCCGATCGGCGCGTTCAGCGCACTGATCGGCCGCCGAACCGCGTGGATGGGCGGGTTCGTCGTCGTGACGACCGTGATGATCATGTTCTATTACTCGGTCGTCACCGGATGGGCGCTGAAGTACGTGCTCGCCGCGCTCACCGGAGACCTCGCCGGCGTCGACACGGCGGCGTACTGGGAGCAGTACAGCGCGTCCGTCTGGCAGCCGGTGCTGTTCCACGCGATCGCCATCACCATCACCGGCACTGTGGTGGCGGCGGGCGTGACGCGCGGCATCGAGCGAGCCAACCGGATCATCATGCCGGCGCTCTTCGTGCTGCTGCTGCTGGCGGTCGCGCGCGCCGTCACGCTGCCCGGCGCGGGTCGCGGACTCGCGTACCTGTTCGTGCCGGACCTCGCACTGCTCGCCAACTACCGGACGTGGCTCGAGGCGCTGACGCAGTCGGCGTGGTCGACCGGCGCCGGCTGGGGCTTGGCCTTCTGTTACGCGATCTACGTGCGGGAGGGCGAGGACGTCGTCACCAATGCCGTCTCGATCGGCATCGGCAACAACGTCGCGTCGCTGCTCGCGGGCATGGCGATACTGCCGGCCGCCTTCGCCATCCTGCCCGTCGCGGAAGCCCGCGACGCGCTCGCGGCCGGCAACCTGGGGCTGACGTTCATCTGGATTCCCGAGGTGTTCGCCCGCATGCCGGCCGGCACCATCTTCCTGCCGCTCTTCTTCCTGGCCTTGTCCTGCGCCGCCGTGTCGTCCCTGATCGCGATGGTAGAGCTGGCGGCACGGGCGCTGATGGATGCGGGTGCGACGCGGGCCCGCGCCGTGCGGCTCGTCATGGCGGTCGGCGTCGTGATGGGGCTGCCGTCGGCGGTCAGCCTGCAGGTGTTCGAGAACCAGGACTGGGTCTGGGGGCTCGCTCTGATGATCAGCGGGCTCTTCATCGCGGTGGCGGCGATCCGCTACGACGTCGACCGGTTCCGGGCCGACCTGGTCGATTCCCCCGGGAGCCCGCGGCGCGGCCGTCCGCTGTGGGCGTGGGTACTCAAGTACCTGGTTCCCGTCGAGTTCGCGGTGATGTTCGGCTGGTGGATCTACCAGGCCGCGGTGGTCATCGACCCCGAGGGCTGGTGGAACCCCGTTCGGATATACAGCGTCGGCACGTGCGTGGCGCAGTGGGGCATCGCGCTCGGGATCCTGGGGGCCTTCAACCGCCGCCTGGCCGCCCGCAGCCTGCGGCCGCATGCTACGCTTGGGTGACGGTGGGAGCGGCGTGCGGCCGCACCCGGGTGCCAACCAGAGTGCTGGAAAGGAGCGGAGGCGTGTATCCAGAATTCTTCATCGCCCCGATGCGCGAGGAGTTGACGCGGCTCGGCGTCAAGGAGCTGCGGACGGCCGCCGAGGTCGACGAAGCCGTGACGAAGACGCCGGGGACGTTGATGGTCGTGGTCAACTCGGTCTGCGGTTGTGCGGCCGGCAAGGCGCGGCCCGGCGTCGCGGCCGCGCTCGGGCACGAAACGCGGCCCGACGTCGTCGCCACGGTGTTCGCGGGCGCCGACATCGAGGCCACGGAGCGCGCCCGCAGCTACTTCGCCGGGTATCCGCCCTCCTCGCCGTCGATCGCCCTAATGCGCGACGGCAAGATCATCTACATGATGGAGCGCCACCAGATCGAGAACCAGGAGGCGGGTGCCATCGCGCGCGAGCTCACCACCGCCTTCGACCGCCATTGCGCGGCCAGTCCGGTGGCCTGACCGGAAGCGTTCCGGAGAGCGGGCGTCGCCGGGCCGGTCGACGGCAGCGGCGGCCGTTCACCGCGCCGGGGGCGGTCCCTCGATGCGCTCGGGCGGCAGCGGGGGAACCAGCGGCAGCGGCCGCCCCCCGCCGAAGCGCGCGCACGCGCTCCGGACCACGTCGGCCAGCGCATCGAGGAACGCCGGGTGATCGTTGACCGCTGACGCCCGGCGCATCGTGAGGCCCACCTCGCGGCACGTCGCGGCCGCTTCCCTGTCGAGGTCGAACAGCACTTCGATGTGGTCGGCAACGAACCCCAGAGGTGCGAGCAGCGCGGCCTGCAACCCTCGGCCCCGCTCCGCGCGCAGGTAGTCGCAGACGTCCGGCTCCAGCCAGGGATCGGTCGGTCGTCCGCTCCGGCTCTGGTAGACGATCTCCCAATCCGACGCGCCGAGGGCGTCGGCCACGAGACCGGCGCTCTCCTCGAGCTCGGCCACGTACCGCGCGCAGCCGGTCATCGACCGGGGAATGCTGTGCGCCGTGAAGACGATACGGGCGTCGCGGCGCAGGTCGTCCGGCAGCGACGCGCGGGCGTTCTCGATCTGCGCCGCGTTGGCAGCCACGAATCCCGGGTGCGTGTGCCAGCCCGGTGCGAAGAAGACCTCGACGTCGGGGTGGCCCCGCTCCCCGAGGGCGCGTCGTGCGTCGGCGACGTTCTGGCGGTACTGCCCGCAGCTCGAGTAGCTGCGGTGGGCGGCCAGGATGACGCCGAGCGCGCGTTCCACCCCGGCCTCGGCCATCTCCGAGAGCACGTCGTCCAGAAACGGATGCCAGTTCCGCATTCCCAGGAAGACCGGCAGGTCGGGGCCGCCGGCGGACAGGCGCTCCCGGAGGCCCGCGGCCTGCCGTCGGCTGATCTCCGTCAGCGGCGACCGGCCGTCGAACAGCTCGTAGTGGCGCGCCACGGCCTCGATGCGCGCCGTCGGAACCTGGCGCCCGCGCAGTACGTTGCGCAGGAAGGGCCGGATGTCGGCTCGTTGCTGCGGCCCGCCGAAACCGACCAGCAGCACGGCGTCGAAGGGGGTGGGGGAGTCCGGCACGGATCACGATGATACGATCTGCGCCGCCGCGCGGAGGCGGCGACGACGATGCCGAAGCTCGCCGCGAGCGTAACGCTGATGTTCAACGAGTGGCCCTTGCTCGACCGCTTCGAGCAGGCCGCTGGCGCCGGCTTCGCGGGCGTCGAGATTCAGGATCCGTACGGCGAGTCGAAGGACAACGTCGCGGAACGGGTGCGCGCCCACGGACTGGCGCCGGCGTTGATGAACGTGGCCTCCGCGAGCGGCGCCGTGCCGGGCAGCGAGGCGAAGTTTCGCGCGGGACTCGCGCGGGCGTTCGAGTACGCCGCGGCGGCCGGGTGCCCGCAGCTCCACTGCCTGGCCGGATGCACCGACGCCGCGCACGCCGAGGACACCTTCGTCGCCAACCTCAAGTGGGCGTCGGCAGAGGCCCCAGCGGGCATGCGGCTCCTCATCGAGCCGCTCAACACGCGGGACAACCCGGGCTACTTCCTGACCGGGTCCGCGCAGGCGCGCCGGATCCTCGATCGGGTTGGGGCGGACAACGTCTTTCTGCAGTACGACTTCTACCATATGCAGATCATGGAGGGCGGGCTCGCGGCGACGGTCCGGGCGAACATCGACGTCATCGCGCACTTCCAGGTCGGCGGCGTGCCGGGCCGGAACGAGCCGGACCGCGCACAGGAGGTCAACTACCCCTATCTGCTCGACCTCATCGACGACCTCGGCTTCGGAGGCTGGGTCGGCTGCGAGTACCGGCCCGCCTCCGGCACCCTCGCAGGCCTCGGCTGGGCCCGGCCCTACGGCATCGTCCCACCGGAAGGGAGAGGTCCGGGCGAGGCGTCCGGGCCGTAGCGCGGAGCGCGTACGCGGTCCATGCGGCGCGGCGGTGTGGATGTGCCGGGCGTGGAACGCCCGGGCGGCACGGCGCGCAGCCGCGACGTACGATACAATGGCGGGGTCGGGGCGTGGCTCAGTATGGTAGAGCACTCGGTTCGGGACCGAGGGGTCGGAGGTTCAAATCCTCCCGCCCCGACCATCTCCTTGCTTCCGTGATTCCCTCCCGGTAGGCGCGCGGCGTTTGGTCCGCTCACCCGCGATCAGGGCAAGCCGAGCGGCGGAGGGCCGTGCACGTCGACTTCCGTCACCGACCACGCGAACGACGGGTCGCGCCCCGTCTGTCGCAGGGCGACGTAGCGGGCCGGAGCGGCTGCGAACGCGATCGTCAGCGGGGCTCGCGGATCGCGGAGGGCGCCGCGCAGGACCGGGAGCTCGGTGGGACCCTCCCAGGCTACCTCCCAGGTGCGGCCGTTCCGCGACGTCTCCACCCGCAGCCGGCGGGGGAACTCCATGCCGAGACTGCCCCAGAGAACCACCCCGCCCACCGCGCGCGAGGCATCGAGCTCGAGCCGGAGCCACTGCCCCGGCGCCTGCGGACCCGTCGTCCAGCGCGGGCCGTGAGCCCGGTCGATGGCGTAGTCGACCAGCGCCTCGTTCTCGCTCGCCGCTGCGCCGACGACCGGCAGGCGCTCACCGAGCGCGGGGGCGGGCGGGGCGGTGGGGGTTCGGACGAACGTGTACAAGGCCTCGGAGGCCGTGTGGGCATCGAGGCGCAGCCCCGGCACGGCGGCCACGGCGGCCTCCAGCCGCCGTGCGCCCGGTCGGGTGCGATCCACCCTCACGTGGCGCACGCCGATCTCGGCCAGCCATCCGACCACGTCGCCGCGCCCCGCCCGCAGACCGTGCGCAAGCGCTCCATAGTACGGTGGGGCGTGCCCGCTGTAGCCGTTCGCAACCGGCTGGCCGTGGGCGGCCCCGCGCAACATCGCCGCCGCATCGTTGTCGCGCCAGCCCAGCGGCAGGTCCGCAACCGGACCCGCAGCCCGCGCCCGGAGCAGGGGGGATGGGGACGGGGACGGGACGACCGGCAGGCGCCCCCATCCGTCGAGCAGGAGACCGGTCGCGAGGACCACGAGGAAGACGCCGCGCCGCCGGCCGTCGGCGGGCGCGAGGCGCGCATAGGAGAGCGCCGCGAGCGCCGACAGGCAGACGAGGGCCAGCATCCAGAATCGTGCCGGCACGCGAAGCGCCTCGAATCCGGGTATCTGCAGCAACCCGAGATACGGCGAGTAGGCCATGACCCGAGTGCCGCCGACCTCCGGGTGGGGCCCCATGGCGCAGAGGCCCAGCGCGGCGACCGCGAGCAGGTAGAACGCGAACGGGGAACGCCGCTGCCATGCAGCCGCGCACGTCCGGCTCAGGAGGCACGCGGCCGTGGCGGCAAGGGCTGCGTGCGCGCCGATCTTGTCGACGCTGCCAACCGAGATGCGCAGCCCGAGCAGCTCCACCGCCCAGGGGCCGGCCAGCAGCCGCACCGCGAGCAGTCCGGCGCCGAGAACGGCCAACGCGGTGCACGCGATGCGAGCGGCGCGCAGGTAGCGGGACTCCGCCGCTCGCGGCTGCCGTCCACGCGCCCGCCACAGGGCCACGCCGATCAGGACCGCGAGCGCCGCGCCGGGAAAGAGCTCCTGCTCGGGCCCGGGAGACCAGTGCAGGGGTCCCCAGAAAGCCAGTCGCGGCGTAATCCCCGCCAGGGCGGTCAGGTCGGCGCTGTAGGAGACGATCTCCGACATCGAACGCTGCAGCCCCTGCTCGGCGTGCAGTTGTCGATACGTCAGGAGCACCGGCACCAGCGGCAGCGTCGCCGCGACCCCGGCGGCGCCGATCCGCGCGATGCGGCGCCACCAGCCGGCCCGGGGGCTGAACCAGATTGCCCACAGCCCGACCAGCACCGGAAAGTAGGCCAGGTAGTAGCCGTTCGTCAGCCCCTGCATCAGCGTGGCGCCGGCGAACGCCGCGAGCCAGCGGGGCCTGCCGTCGCGCGCGTGGCGATGGAGCGCCGCCAGCGCCAGCGGCATCCAGAAGGAGGCCAACACCTGCACGTGGGAAACATGGCTCATGCGATACGGAGCGAAGGCAAAGGCCAGCCCCGCAATCCACGCCGCATCGCGGCGCCCCGTCAACTCTCGCCCGAGGACGTAGCCGGCCGCACCGGAAAGCGGGAACGTCAGCAGGAACGTGACGTTGTAGGCCAGGACGGGGCTGCCGGTCAGCCACTGGAGCGGCGCAGCGATCGGCAGCAGCCCGAGCAGGTGCTCCGAGTAGGTGAGCACGCCGGGGTAGGGATGGAATGCCGGGGCGTTCCACCATGGACCGGTCAGGGGCGCCACCTGCGTTCCCCACCACAGCAGCCACGCGTTCAGCACCGGATCGGCGCGGTCGCCGGGCAGCAGGCCGAACGGATCCCGCAGGAGCGGGAGCGCGATCGCGGCCGTGACGAGAAGGTAGGAGGCGACGGCTGCCGCGTCACCGAGACCGGGGCGGCCAGCCGCCGCGGCGGACGACGGGTGCCATGCGGGTTCGGACGTTCGGTTGCGGATCACGCCTCGCTGCGGGCGGAACGCGCCGCCGGCCCCCGATGGGGCCGGCGGCCAGCGTCCTCAGTCCTCGTTCGTATCGGCGAACTGCGAGGCCTCCACGTACACCGCGTCGTCCGGCGCCCCGGCCCAGTAGCCGGCCAGCGTGCCGTAGTGCGCGCGCGCGGCGCGGCTATCCCCGCTCGCCGCCGCCGCCCGCGCGGCGCCGAGGAGCGAGCGCATCCGGTTCGGCATGCGCAGCAGCGACGTATCGAACCGGGCCCGCGCTTCCGCGGGCCGGCCGAGCTCCAGGAGGATCTCACCGTAGAGCTCGTACGGCGGCTTGACCGGATTGGCGGCGCCGTTCGGCGGCCGGAGCGTCTCGACCGTCGCGACCGCCTCGTCCATCAGCGCGATGGCACCGTCGGCGTCACCCTCCCGAGCCCGGATGGACGCCGCGACCTCCCGATGAGCGAGGCGATCCTGCGCCCCGCCGTCGGCGGCCCGCTCGGCGAGCGCCTCCTCGGCCGCACGGGCCGTCGCCAGGTCGCCGGTCCGTACCGCGCTCAGGCCGGTGGCGAGCAGCTCGTGCGTCGACGGGTCCGCCGTGAACGGCTGCACCTGCCACTGCTCGCTCTCGACGACGTAGCGCGCCCGCACCAGCGGCAGCGTGGCGACCGCCCGCTGCTGTCCGTCGCTCTGCTCGATCAGCGCCTCCAGCCTCTCGATCCAGAGCCGGCCGCGTTCGTAGTCGCCGCGTTGCAGGTCTCCGTACTGACCCCAGTCGAGCGAGTGGACGGCGTCGCCCACGCTGTCGCCGGGCTGCCAGAGGGCGCGCGCGGCGTCGTGCGCCGACTGGTTGTGGGCCGACACGAGGTCCCACATCCCGTGCTGAATGAAGATGTGGGTCGGCATGTGGCGCGCGTGCGACACCGCCGGCGCGATCTCCGCGTACCGCCGCGCCGCGTCGAGCGCGAGCGGGGCGTGGATCGGGTCGTCGAACGCGTGAATCGTGTAGTGCGGCGCTCCGGGATGGTCGGGGTTCGCCTGGAAGACCTTCATCGCGATGTTGCCCGCCCGCACCTCGAGGCGCAACGACTGGTCGCCGAGAGCACGGGATCCGGCCAGCATCGACAGCGCGTAGAACGTCGCCACCTCGTGATCGTCGGGGTAACGTTCGTAGAGTCGGCCCATCGCTTCCATGTAGCCGACGCGCCGCTCGTCGTAGGAGCCTTCCTCGCTCCACAGGACCTCGACCGCCTCCAGAAAGCCGCGCTCGCGGTCCGTCGGGGCCTTGGCCGCCCGCTCGGCGCGCGTGCCGCCGAGTCGCGCCAGCACGGAGCGCGGGTTCTCTTCGTCGAGCCCCCGTCCTCCGCCGAACAGGGGGTGGTTGTAGCAGAGCGTCTCGCCCCAGTAGGCGAGGGCGAAGTCGGGCTCGAGGGCCTGCGCGGCCTGGAACTGCTCGATCGCCTGCTTCCACCCGAAGCTGTGGAGGATGGCCACCCCGCGCAGGAAGTGGCTCTGCGCCTCCTCGGAGCGGGCGGACGTCGGGAAGTCCAGGGACCCGACCTCCGCGAACTGCGCACCAGCCGGTGCGGCCGCAAGGGCCGCGACGAACAGAACGGCAGCGAGTCTCATTCGTGACCTCCCTCGACGCACAGCGTACCATACGGCGCCCGGACCGCGACGGGGCTCCGCGGGCTCCGCGCTCCGGGGACAGGTCGAAGGGCGTCGGTCCGCTATACTTCGGCGGCAGGCTCCTGCCGGGCTCGCGAGCAGCGGGACGGTGCCCACCACGTCGCGGGGCGGCGTCGCGGCGAAGAGCGCACGACCGTGCTTCGACGAGGAAGCGCGCGCGCTTCCCGCGGCAGTTTGCAATGGACAATCTCGATCAGCTCAGGACGCTCATTCGTCACGTCCCCGACTTCCCGAAGCCGGGAATACTGTTCTACGACATCACGACCCTTCTGCGCGACCCGGTCGGCCTGCGGTCGGCGCTCGACTTCCTCGCCGCACCCTACCGGGAAGCAGGCATCGACGCCGTCGTCGGCATCGAAAGCCGCGGCTTCCTGTTCGGCATCGGCGTCGCCGAACGCCTCGGGGTCGGCTTCGTGCCGGTTCGCAAGCCGGGGAAGCTGCCCGCACGCACGGCGCGGGTTGCCTACGACCTCGAGTACGGCTCGGACGCGGTGGAGATGCACCAGGACGCCCTCGAGACCGGCCACCGCGTGCTCATCGTCGACGATCTGCTGGCGACGGGCGGCACCGCGCAAGCGACCGCGGAGCTGGTCGCGGGACGCGGCGCCGTGGTCCATGGGCTGGCCTTCCTGATCGAGCTCGGTGCGCTCGACGGGCGAGCACGCCTCGCCGGGCACGAGGTGTTCGCCGCGCTCCGCTACTGACGCTCGGCGGCGCACGGTCCCGGTGCGGCGTGCGTGTGCGTCGTCCGCGGCTCGTCGGGGAGATGGCAGCGGCATGGGCATGATCGAAGCGCTCGTGGCCACGTTGACGGTGGTAGTCATAGTCGTCGCGGAGCGCGCCAGGCGCGACCGCCGGCACCAGCACCGCGAACAGCAGATCGCCTTGCTGCTCGCCAGCGTCGGGCCGGCCGTGGCCCGCGCGGACGGCCGGGAGCTGCTGGGCTGGCGGCGCGTGGCGGGGACGCTACGAGGTCTGCTGCCGGAGGCGGTTCGCGAGATCGAGCGCCGCACGGGGGCGCCGTTCCCGTTCCCGCCCGAGGTCGTGGAGGACGCTCACGCCCGCTGGACCGCCGACTGGCTCGCGTGGGAACGCGCCCACGACATACGCTTCCGGCAGCGGACGAGCGCCCTGGAAGCGGAGCTGCGGGAGAGCGGCGATCTCGGCACGGCCGCGGGGCAGGCACGGCTCGCGGCCCTCGACGACGAGAAGCTGCAAGACTATCAGCGGCGCTACGAGGAGTACGTGCGCGTCGGCAGGGAACTGGCGGCGCTCGCCGGCGGCGGCGGGGATCCGCCGGCGGGCGATCCGTCCCTCGCGCCGGATCGCGCCCCGTAGGCTTGGGGGACGCCGGAGCGCTTCACCCGTGCGCGTGTAGCTCAGTTGGATAGAGCGGCCGCCTCCTAAGCGGCAGGCCCCCGGTTCGAGTCCGGGCACGCGCGCCACCCCTACAGACACGGCTGCGGCAGGCACATGTCGTCAGGCACGGGCGGCTCGCCAATCTCTCGCTCCCGATTGACGGCGATGTCGCGATATGCGTAGTGGTTCCAGGAGAACACCTCCTTGATCGCCATCGCCAGGTCGAACCCATGCTGGACCACGTGCGGTACGGAGAGATTGAAATCGAACGGAAACACCGTATGGCCCTCGAACTCCTCGTTCCAGGACCCCACGACGTAGACCGGCGCGGGAAGAACGGGCCCGCCGAGGAATGCCTGCCAGCCCGGGACGATGTGCCGGCTCAAGTGAACCTGCTGCACCCGCTTCATGAAATCGGCATAGATGGCTCTGCCGACCTCCAGCGTGGGATGACCGGGCTTGGCGAATCCGGCCGCCATGTTCGGCATGATCAAGGGCTGGCGCCCGGTGAAACGGTTGCGCAACCGGCTGACGGCGTCGTTGACCTGCAGCAGCAGCGCGACCTGATTGTCGATGTACGACGGCGACATCACCACGGACTCTGCACCCGGCTTGAAGGCCACGTGGTGGTAGCGATAGAGGGCGTCGAAATTGACCGTCCGTTGCCGGCGGTCGCGCGAGAAGACCCCGGTCGGGGTCAGGAACAGCTCGTCACCGACGAGATAGGGAGGAGCTCCGTAGATGTCGCCGAAAACCTCCCGCAGCTCGGCGATGAAGTCGTACTGGTCGTCCCGCGCCGGCAGGATGCCCCAGGCGTGCGACGCGAACAGGAAGACGACCGGCCGGTCGTCGAGCAGGAACACACGGGACGGCGACGTGTCGCGGACCTCGACCAGAAAGCGGGCCATCGCGGCGAAGTCTTCCCGGAGCAGCGCCCGAACCTCCGGCGCCTGCACGTCGATCCGCCCCCACGGACCGACCGGCAGCGCGATGGTGCTCTCGTAGAGGAGACTTACGTAGCGCGAGTCGGCGTTCGCGGCCGACAGAAAGCCCTGGCGGTAGTTGTCCTGGCACACCCCGTTGTCCCGATCGCGAAAGGGGATCCAGCTCAGCGCGTCGACGGTGATCCCGAACTCGTTCTTCAGTTCGTGGAAGGTCGCCTCGACCGCCGGATCGCTCGACACGTAGTCGCCACCCTTGAACCGCGCCGTCTGCAGGCCGGGCGGGCGGCGAGTCGACTTGTACCAGCCGTAGTGCCAGGCGACGGTGATCGGCCGGGACGAGGCTACCTCGGCCCCGCTCGCATAGCGGGCGATGGTGTCCGACACCGCCTCGACCGCCGCCGCGTCGACGGCGCCCCGGCCGAACACGTCCGCGCGCGGATCGAAGCTCGGCCGCGGGACGAGGCCGAACCCGCGTTGCGCGAAGAGCGCGGTCTCGACGATCTGTCGATCGCTTTGGCCGACCCGACCGTTGCCGCTCACGTCGGCGACGTACAGCGGCAGGAGGACGGATCCTCCCTGCGCGCGTGGCGCAGCCACGTTGTGAGCCGCGACGCCGGCTACCGCTGCGCCGGCAGTGGCGAGGAAGCTGCGCCGGGTCGGGTGTCGCACTCGCGGAAGCTCGTAAGGCGGCGGCTGGCCAGCGTTCCGCTCATCCGGAGCGGACCCCCAGGACGGCGTACGCTATCACACGATCGCTGGCCGGACCAAGGCGCGCGCGGGGCAGGGCCGCCGAAGGGCGGCGCATTTGCTACACTCCGACCAGGAGCGGGTTCGACGGTATGCGAAGAGAAGAGCGCCATCATCTCAAGGACAACGCCCTCGCCGCCTGGGTGGCCCAGGTCCGGAACACGCTGCGGCGACGACGGCGCGCGCTCGTCGTCGCCGGCTGGATCGTAGCGGCCGCCCTCGTCGTTACGGGCGGGGGGTACGGCTGGCAGCAGTGGCGCGCAGCCCGCGCGAGTGAGCTCCTCGCCGCGGCCATGACCGTCGTGGACGCGGCGGTCGTTCCACCTCCCGAGGCTCCGCTTCCCGCGGAGGGCGAGGAAGGGGAAGAGGCCCCGCCCGAGCCTCCCGAACCGTTCGTGCAGCCGCCGGGTTCCTATCCCTCCGCCGCCGTCAAGCTGGAGGAAGCCGTTCCGCACCTGCTCGCCGCCGCTGACGCGTACCCGACCTTGCCGCAGGGCATCGCCGCACGCTATCAGGCGGCCTCGGCGCTGAACTCGCTCGGCCGGACGGAGGAGGCGCGCGCGCAGTACCAGCAGGTCGTGGAGCTCGCCGGCGCTCAGGTGTACGGGCAGATGGCACGGCTCGGTCTCGCGGAGACGCACCTGATGGACGGGGCGTACGCCGACGCCATCGCGGTCCTCGAGGCCGCGTCCAGCGCGGTCGATTCCGATCTGCCGCGCGACGCCGTGCTGATGCGCCTCGGCCGCGCGCACCGCCTGGCCGGGCAGCCGTCCGAGGCGCGTGTGGCCTTCGCTCGCGTCGTCGACGACTTCCCGGTGTCGCCGTACGGGCCGGAGGCCCGGCGCGAGATCGAGGAACTGGGCGCCGCCCGCTAGACGCGCCTCCGCCGGATCTCCCATGTCCGACGTGCGCTCGTCCTCCGCTGACGAGTTTCGCGTGGGGCTGGTGCAGATGAGGTGTCGCGGCGCGGTCGGCGACAACCACGCCGCGGCTGCCGCCGGCATTCGGGAGGCAGCCGGGCGCGGAGCACAGATTGTCTGCCTGCAGGAGCTGTTCGCGACGCCCTACTTCTGCCAGAGCGAGAACGCGGCCTGCTTCGACCTCGCGGAACCGATTCCCGGACCGAGCACGAAACGCTACGCGCGTCTCGCCTCGTGCCGCTCTTCGAGCGGCGGGCCGCCGGGCTCTATCACAACGCGGCCGCCGTCCTCGATGCCGACGGCAGCATCGCGGGCGTCTATCGCAAGACCCACATCCCCGACGACCCGCAGTTCCTCGAAAAGTTCTACTTCACCCCCGGCGACCTGGGGTACGGCGTGTTCGAGACCCGCTTCGCTCGGATCGGGGTGCTGATCTGCTGGGACCAGTGGTACCCGGAGGCGGCACGGCTGACGGCGCTCGGCGGGGCGGAGTTGCTCGTGTGCCCGACCGCGATCGGCTGGTTGCCCGCGGACCGCGGCGAAGACGGCCTCGCCCAATGCGACGCCTGGCGCATCGTGCAACAGGGACACGCGATTGCGAACGGCGTCTACCTGGCCGCCGTGAACCGCGTCGGGCGGGAAGACTCGGCCGCGGGCCACCTGGAGTTCTGGGGGCGCTCCTTCGTATGCGATCCGCAGGGCCGTGTGCTCGCCGAGGCAGCACCGGACCGGCCGGACGTGATCGTCGCGTCCTGCAGCCGGCGCCGGATCGAGGATCTGCGGCGCGACTGGCCGTTCCTCCGCGACCGCCGCATCGACACCTACGCCCCGCTGACCCGGCGGTACCTCGACGGCCCCCCCGGTCGCGATCCGGCGGGATGACGCGCCGACGTCTCCGCGCCGGCCGGCCGCCCACACCAGCCGCGGAAGGCTTCCGGATGCCGGCCGAGTGGGAGCCGCATCGGGCGACCTGGCTGGTCTGGCCGCACAACCGCGCCGACTGGGACGTCAAGACGTCGGCGGTCGAGTGGTGCTTCTGCGAGATCGTACGCCACCTGACCTGCGACGAGCGGGTGGGGATCATCTGCCAGAACGCAGCGGTCGCCCGGCGGGCGGAGTTGCGCCTGGCACGTTGCGACGTCGATCTCTCCGCGGTCGACCGGCTGGTGGTGGCGACGAATCGCTCCTGGATCCGGGACACCGGACCGATCTTCGTCTCCCGGCCGACGGTCGGAGACCGGGACGAGATTGCCGCGACCGACTGGCGCTTCACCGGGTGGGCGCGCTACCCGGCCTGCGGCCGGGACGACAGCCTGCCGCGGCGCCTCTCCCGCCACCTGGGCGTGCGCCGCTTCGCCCCCACCGTGCGGATCGCCGGACGCCGGCACCGAATGGTCCTCGAGGGCGGCAGCATAGACGTCAACGGCGAGGGGCTGCTGCTGACCACGGAGGCGTGCCTCCTCGGGCACGTCCAGAAGCGAAATCCCGGCGCGGCGCGCCACGACCTGGAGGACAGCCTCCGCAACCACCTCGGCGTCCGACGCGTCCTCTGGCTGGGGGAGGGCATCGCCGGCGACGACACCCACGGCCACGTCGACGACGTGGCCCGCTTCGTCGCCCCCGACACCGTCGTAGCGGCCCGGGAGCCGGACACCGCGGACGTGAATCACGCCCCGCTCGCCGACAATCTCGTCCGCCTGCGCAGGATGCGCGATCTGCGGGGGCGGCCGCTGCGGGTCGTGGAGTTGCCGATGCCGCGACCCGTGCGGTTCGACGGCATCCGGCTGCCGGCGAGCTACCTCAACTTCTACATCGGGAACGGCTCGGTGCTCGTCCCGACGTTCAACGATCCCGCGGACCGGGTTGCCCTCGACCGTCTCGCCGCGCTGTTCCCCGACCGCAAGGTGATCGGCATTCACGCGGGCGACCTCATCCTCGGTCTCGGCGCGATTCACTGCGTGACCCAGCAGGAACCGACCTCCGAACGCTGCGCGGTCGCTGCCGCCGATGGCCGTCCCGCGCCGGGGCAGGGGGGCAGGGGCTAGAAGGTCTCTACCCGCTCCGTGTCGTAGCGACCGACCGGCAACGGCTCCCCGTCCACCTGGAGGGTCCGCCCCCGCAACTCGAACGCGGGCGCCCGGCGCACTTCGAGAGCGGCGCGCGCCGAGGCCGCCAGCGCGCTCGCGAGCAGGGGCAGTGCCACCGTCACGTCGGCGTTCACGGTCGCCCGATCGGCGTCCTCAGCCAGCTTCCCCCAACTGCGCGCCTCGTCGAGCGTCGAGCCGGACGCACCGCCGAAGTGCGGCACGTCGGTCACGATCTGCAGCGCGTACCGATGGCCTCCGCTGCCCGGCCGGTAGAACTCGGCCTGGACGCTGGCCTGGTTGATGAAGTTCTTGGGCGTCCCGCCGCCGAGAACGACCGACGCGGTCCGGGGCCGGCGAATGACGAGATTGGCGGACTCGATGATGTCTCCGATCACGTCGACGTGCCCCAGGTCGACGTGCCGCTGCCGGGCCTGCGACAGGCCGATGCCGATGGAGGAATCCGCAATCGCCGGGCAGAAGATCGGCACGCGGGCGCGGTACGCGGCGGTCAGGATGCCGTCGCGGCCGGTCTCGCGCCAAAGATGCTCACCGAGCCGGTAGAGGAGCTCGCGCGTCGTGTGGGGACGCCGTTCGAGCGTCGCGGCGAACCTGGCGATCCAGTTGTCGTTGTCGATGAACTCATCCTCGTCGACCAGCGTGTCGTAAACGCGGTCAACGTGCGCCGCCTGCAGCGCGCCGTCGTCGACGTCCGGCGAGCCGAGGAAGTGCCGGCGCCCGCGCGTCTCGTGGAGGTCGTGATAGAGGTTCGCCCCGGTCGACACGAGGCAGTCGACGGCCCGGCTCGTGATGAGCTGGGCGATGACGAGGCGCAGTCCGCCGGCGCTCAGGGCGCCGGCCGTGCCAAGGAAGATCAGCACATCGTCGGCCAGCATCTTCCGCCACACCCGGTGGGCGGTCGCGAGGTTGCGCCCCTGGAACGAGATCCGCTCCATGCGGCGCAGGATCTCCTCGGCAGGCGCCCCGGCGACCGCCTCGAACGGTTCGACCGGCACCTCAAGAAAGCGCGTCTTCGAACCCGGCGGGTCGGCCTTCGGCATCGTCCTCGAGGTCCTGCTTGAGCTCGGCGAGCAGTCCGAGCGCATCGATCGGCGTCAGTCGGTCGACGTCCACCTCCCGGACACGGCGGAGGACGCGCTGGTGATTGGCCGGCGGCGCCTGGAACAGGCCGAGCTGCACCCCGGCGTCGTTGGACGGCGCATGGAAGGCCGGCCGGCCGCCGCGCGACAGCTCGTCGCGTTCCAGACCGGCGAGGATGGTCTTCGCGCGGGCCACCGTGTCCGGCGGCAGGCCGGCGAGCCGCGCCACCTGCACGCCGTAGCTGCGATCGGACCTCCCGGACTCGACCTTGTGCAGGAAGACGATGCCGTCCCGCCATTCGCGCGCCGCGACGTGGTAGTTCGCGACGCCCGGGAAGGCTCCGGCGAGGTCGGTCAACTCGTGATAGTGCGTGGCGAAGAGCGTCTTCGGGCGGGCCCGAGGGTTGGTGGCGAGGTGCTCGGCCACCGCCCAGGCGATGCTCAGGCCGTCGAACGTGGCCGTGCCGCGCCCGACCTCGTCTAGCAGGACGAGGCTTCGTGACGTCGAGGTGTTCAGGATGCGGGCCGTCTCCTCCATCTCCATCATGAACGTGGACCGCCCGCCGGCGATATCGTCCGACGCGCCGACGCGCGCGAAGATGCGGTCGACGATCGGCACGGCGGCGGCGCGTGCGGGCACGAACGATCCCGCCTGCGCCATCAGGACGACGAGGGCGGTCTGCCGCAGGTAGGTCGACTTCCCGCCCATGTTCGGCCCCGTCAGCACCACCACCTGGTGGTCGGTTGCGTTCAGCGTGACGTCGTTCGGGACGAAGCCGTCCCGCACGCGCCGCTCGACGACCGGGTGGCGCCCCTCGGTAACGACGAGCTCGTCGCCCTCGTGCACCTCGGGCCGCGTGTAGCCGCCGTCGGCGGCGACCTCGGCCAGCGTGGCGACGACGTCGATCGCAGCCAGCGAGCGCGCCGCCGCCTGAATGCGGCCCGCGTGACCGACGACCTCCAGCCGCAGCGCCTCGAACAGCTCCTGCTCGCGCTCGAGCATGCGCTCGTCCGCGCCGAGCACCTTGCGTTCGTACTCCTTGAGCGCCGGGGTGACGAACCGCTCGCCGTTGGCGATGGTCTGCTTGCGGTGGTAGTCGTCGGGGACGCGCGGGAGATTCGGCTTCGACACCTCGATGTAGTACCCGAAGACGCGGTTGAAGCGGACCTTGAGGGATGCGATGCCGGTGCGCGCCCGCTCCTCCGCCTCGAGGGCGGCGATGGCCGAACGCGCGCCGCGGCTGATCCGCCGGAGCTCGTCGAGCTCCGCATCGACACCGTCCCGGATGGCGCCGCCTTCGCGCACCAGGGCCGGCAGATCGTCGGCGAGCGTCGCCTCGATGCGTCGGCGAACGTCCGAGAGGTCGCCGAGCTCCGCCAGCAGCGTCGTCAGGAGCCGTGCCCGGCGGGGGGACACGAGCTCCCGCACCCGCGGTATCAGGGCGAGCGACCGGCCGAGCGCAGCGACGTCGCGGGGACCGGCGGTGCCGAGCGCAACGCGCCCGAGCAGCCGCTCGAGATCGTGGACATCGCCGAGTGCATCGCGAAGCTGCGACCGCGCCGCAACCTGACCGGTCCATTCCTCGACCGCATCGAGCCGATCGCGGATGGGCGCCGCCGCGGCCAGCGGCTGCCGCAACCAGGTCCGGAGCAGGCGTCCGCCCATCGGGGTGGACGTGCGATCGAGCGCCTCGGCGAGCGAGCCCGCGCGGGTGCCGGCGGCCCCCTCGAGGACCTCCAGCCGTGCGAACGTGACCGGGTCGATGACGATGTGGTCGGCGCGGTCGCGGAACGCGAGACCCCGCAGATGGGCGAGCTCACCCTTCTGGGTGTCGCGCAGGTAGTGCACGAGAGCGCCGGCGGCGCGAATCGCAGCCCCGTGCTCCTCGACGCGCAATCCGAATCCCTCGAGCGACGCCGTGCCGAACTGATCGAGAAGGGCACGGTGCGCCCGGTCGAGCCCGTAGGCCCGCTCGTCGACCGCGGTGACCGGCACGCCCGCCGCGGCCGTCGCCAGCCTCTCCTCGAGACCGCTCCCGGCGGGCACCAGCAGCTCCCGGGGACCGGTTGCCGCGACCTCGTCCGCAAGCGCGTCCACGCCGCCTGCGCCGTCGTGCTGCGCCACGCGAAACTCTCCCGTCGACAGCTCCGCCACCGCGACCCCGTAGGCGAGCTCCGAGGCGGCGCGCGGCGCGTGAGCGGAGACCGCCAGCAGGAACGCCGGCTCGCGAGCCTCGAGGTATCCCGCGTCCGTCAGGGTGCCGGGCGACACGACACGGACCACCTCCCGGCGCACCAACCCGCGAGCCTTGCGGGCCGATTCGACCTGCTCGCAGATCGCGACCCGGAACCCCTGGCGGACGAGGCGCACGACGTAGGCGTCGGCAGCGTGATGCGGGACGCCGCACATCGGAATGGGATCGCCGTCCGGGTCGCGGCCGCGGGACGTGAGCGTCAGATCCAGGGCGCGGGCCCCGGTGACCGCGTCCTCGTGGAACATCTCGTAGAAGTCGCCCATCCGAAAGAAGACCAGAGCCTCGGGATACCGTTGCTTGGCAGCGAGGTACTGCCGCATCGCCGGCGAGGCTCCCGTCTTGCCGTCCGGAGCGATCCCGGGCGTCGATCCCATCGCGTCCGATGGTAGCATCGCCCTCGGGCGCCGACCGCCGCCGGAGCCCCGGGGAAGCAAGGGCCGAACGGCAACGACATGACGATTCTCGCGCTGGAGACGGGCACGCGCGCGGGCAGCGCCGCGCTGCTGCGGGACGGCGAGCTCCTTGCCGCGATCGAGGGCGACTCGGACCGGACCCACGGCGAGCGCCTGCCCGCCGATCTCCTGCGCCTGCTGGCCGCCGCACGCGTGGACCTCGCGGAGGTCGATCTGCTGGCGGTGTCGTCCGGCCCGGGCTCGTTCACGAGCGTCCGGGTCGGCGTCGCGACCATCCAGGCGCTGGCTCTCGTGCGCGAGTGCCCGGTGGTTCCGGTCTCGACGCTCGACGCGGTCGCCCGCGAGCTGTCGACGGCGACGGCGGGGACCGATCTGCTGGCGTCCTGGATGGACGGGCAACGCGGGGAGGTGTTCGCCGCCCTCTACGCCCGCGCGACCGATGGGGAACGCCCCCTCGTCCCCCCGGTGGCGGGGGCTCCGGACCGCGTCCTCGAGAGTTGGACCGACCTGCTCGCAGGACGCACGATCGCCTTCGCCGGCGACGCGGTGGCGTCGTCGCGCGGCCTCCTGGACGCACGGTTCGGATCGCGGGCCACGCTGTCGGACCGGCTGCCTCCGCTGGCCCCGGTCCTGGCGCTTCTCGCCGCGGAGCGCGCCGGCCGCGGGGAGACGGTGACCCCGCACGCGATCCAACCGGTTTACGTGCGCCGGCCCGACGCGGAGGTCGCGAGAGACCGCGCGAGACAGCGGGTGCGTGATCTCGCGTCGGCCCCGCGCGCCGCCAAGCGGTCCCCGTGAGGGCGCCGCGAGACGGCTGGACGGTGGAACGCCTCGGCGCCCTGCAGGATCTCGATGCGGTCGTAGCCGTCGCGGAGGCTTCGTTCCTGAACGGCTGGACGAGAGCGATGTTCGTCCGCGAGCTCGAGCGCCCTGACACGGCACACCTCTTCGTCGTGCGCGGATCCGCGGGCCACGTGGCGGGGTACTGCTCCGCCTGGCTCGTCAGCGACGAGCTGCACATCAACGGGCTTGCGATCGCCCCGGCGCTCCGCCGGCAGGGCGCCGCGCGAGCGCTCGTTCGGCACGCGCTCGGCGAGGGGTGGCGGCTCGGGGCGTCCGAGGCACTGCTCGAGGTCCGCCGCTCCAATCGGGCGGCGCGGCGGCTCTACGACGCGGCCGGGTTCACCGTGCGCGGGGTCCGGCCTCGGTACTACGTGCAGCCGGTGGACGATGCCCTGATCCTGGGGCGCCGCCTGTGAGTGCCCGCGCCCCCGCTCGACGGACGCCTTCGCTCGCCGGCCACGCGGCCGAGCCGGGCGCCTTGAAACGGGCCATCCCGTGTGATAGTTTCGCGTCAGGCGACGAATGGTGGGTCAGCCGTCCGTCGGCACGATTTGCGCCGTGTCCGGCGCACTCTCCCAAGGAGGAGGAATGCCAGATCCGCAGCAGTTGCGCGAGGTTCTGCTGCAGAACGACGAGGAATTCCGTCACCTTGCCGAGCAACACAACGAACTCGACGCGCGTCTGAACGAGCTCCTCGGCCACACCTACCCGTCGGACGCCGAGGAGATCGAGAAGGCAACGCTCAAGAAGCGAAAGCTGCGGGTCAAGGACCGCATGGAGAGCATCCTGCGCCGGCACCGGTCGCCCGTCGCGCCCGGGGGGACTCCCGCGGTCGACACCGCCTGAGGCGCGGCCTCGCGTCGCCGCACTCCACGCCGCACCGCCCGGGCGCTTGCACCCACGATGGGCATCGACAGAGCCGGCCTTCCGTTCATCGCCGCGGCGCTGTTGCCGGCCGTTGCGCTCTGGGCCTTCGGCCAGCCCGGCGCGGCCACGCTGCTGGCCGTCGCGGCCGGGGTTTTCGTTTTCTTCTTTCGCGATCCGGAACGCACGCCGCCCGACGGCGCCGACGTCGTGGTGGCGCCCGCCGACGGCCGCGTCGTGCACGCCGGCGCCGCCGAGCCCGGTGTGGCCCCGGACGGACTCTGGCAGCAGATCAGCGTCTTCCTCTCCCCCCTCGATGTGCACGTGAACAGGATGCCGGTAAGCGGGCGCATCGTCGACGTCCGCTACCGTCCGGGGCGATTCCTGCCGGCGTACGCGCCGCGGGCGGCGGAGCAGAACGAGCGGAGCGAGATCTGGATCGATCACGACGGGCAGCGGATCGTCTGCCGGCAGGTGGTGGGGGTCCTGGCCCGCCGCGTCGTCTGCCGACTGGCTCCCGGCACGCGCGTCGCCCTCGGACAGCGCTTCGGGGTCATGAAGTTCGGCTCCCGAATGGACGTCTTCCTGCCGCCGTCGGCCTCGGTGTCGGCCGTCACCGGCGACATGGTGCGCGGCGGCGAGACGGTCGTGGCCACGCTGTCGGCCACGCCGGGGGAGGAATGATGGCGGCCGTCCTCTCCGTGCTGCGGCCTCCCGCACGCCACCAGCGGCGCTTCCGGCGCGGCGTCCATCTCCTGCCCGGCATGTTCACGGTGGCCAACCTGTTCTGCGGATGGGCTTCCATCGTCTACGTCATGCGGGGAGATTTCGTCACCGCCGCCCCGTTCATCGGGGTCGCCATGGTCCTCGACATGCTCGACGGGCGGATCGCCCGGCTCGCGAACGCCACGAGCGACTTCGGAGAGCAACTCGATTCCCTCGCCGACATCGTCTCGTTCGGGATCGCTCCCGCCATCCTGGTCTTCGCCTGGGGCCTCGAGCCGCTGGGACGCCTCGGCTGGGCCGCGGGGTTCCTCTGGGTGACGGCGACCGCCGTCCGCCTCGCCCGTTTCAACATCCAGGCGAAGGACGACGACCGGCGCTACTTCCTGGGGCTTCCCAGCCCCGCCGCAGCCGGCGTCCCGGCCGCCACCGTCTTCCTCTATCCCGGGGGACCGCAGGACGTCGCCGGCGCCCTCGTCGCACTGCCGCTGGTCGTCGTTCCCGCCGGGCTCATGGTCAGCCACGTCCGCTTCCGCAGCGTGGGCGCCCTGTTGCCGGGACATCGCCGCTCCTCGCTCACGCCGCTGGTGATCGCAGCCGTAATCGCCGCCATCGTCGTGCAGCCCGGCATCGTCCTGGTCACCGCAGCGTACACCTACATGCTGTCCGGCCTGATCGGCGGGCTCATGGGCCGGCTCGGGCGTACCCGCCGGCGCAGCGGCTCCGCCGAGGAGCCGCCCGTGGCGCCCGACACGTCTCAAGCTCCGGCGTCTAGTCGTTCGCGATAACCGGCGTCTAGTCGTTCGCGATAAGAGGATCCGGCGACCGGATGGCCGGGAGGGGCAGGCGCAGCGTGACCGTCGTGCCCTCGCCCCTGCGGCTCGCGACGTCTACCGTGCCGCCGTTGAGCTCCACGTTGCGCCGGGCTATCGCCATCCCGAGCCCCGTGCCGGATGCGCGCGTCGAGAAGTACGGCTCGAAGATCCGGGCCAGCGCCGCGTCGTCCAGACCGACGCCTGTGTCCCGCACCGCGAGCCTCACCCCGGACCCGTCGGCCGCCGCCTCCAGCGTGAGCACACCTCCACCCGGCATCGCGTGGAGAGCGTTCTCGATGACGTTGGTCAGGGCGCGGCTGACGAGCGTAGGGTCGATGGCGAGCATCGGCAGCGTCGCCGGTACCGCGACCGCCAGGCGGACCCGGTCGTCGAGACCGATCCGGTAGGGATCGAGCACGCCCGCAACGAGACGATCGAGAGCGGTCGGTTCCGGAGCGACCCGCGGCGAGCCGGCGAAGCTGGAGAACTCCGACGCGATCCGGCGCAACAGGCGCACCTGCTGCAGGATGGAGTCCACGCAGCTCTCGAGGACCGGGCTCAACGGCTCGCCGCGGTCGGCGTGCACGCGCAGCAGATGCTCGGCGGAGAGCTGCACCGGGGTGAGCGGATTCTTGATCTCGTGCGCCACCTGCCGCGCCATCTCGGCCCAGGCCTCCAGGCGGTGCGTCCGCTCGAGGCGCCTCCGCTGCTGCTTGAGGTCCTCGGCCATGCCGTTGAACGCGGCGACGAGGCGTCCGAACTCGTCCGTAGCCCGAGCCACCACCTGTGCGTCGAAGTCGCCGCGCGCAATGCGCTGCGTCGCCCGAGTCAAGCGCTTGACGGGGTCGGCGATCCGCTCCGCGAGATAGAAGCCGCTCCCCGCGCCGAGCAGGATCAACAGCGTCACGCCCAGGACGATGCCCCGGTCGAGCTCGGCGATCTGGCGTTCGATCTCCTGCTCCCGGGACGCGAGCGGCACCGTGAGGATCGCGTCCGAGCCGGCAGAGCGAATCGGCATGGCGGCCAGCAGGTGGGGGAAGGACCCGACCGCGTCCTCGGCCACGAACGCCGGAGCCTGGCCGAGCACGATGGCGTCGTAGACGGCATCGGGCGTGCGGGTCGGCAGCAGGCCGGATGCGAAGAGATCCCGTTCGCTCGTCGCGGCCAGGCGCGGTCCCTCGAAGATGCTGATGTCCTGGTCGATCACCTGGCTCACGAATACGAGCGCGTCGTCGTCGATCACCGAGAGCGGCCGGTCGGCCGGCTGCTGCAGCTCCTCGACGACCCGCTGCGCCACCGCGGCGGTGCGCGCCGCTCCCGCCTCCACGTCGCGCCGCAACTGGGCCGTCACGTAGTTGCGGATGACGAACGCGAGGACGAGCACGGGAATGACCGCCACCGCCACGAAGGCGAGGAACAGCCGCCGATAGAAGCTGGTCCTCACCTCGCGCAGCAGGTCGCGCCCGAAGCCCTGGCCGGCTCGCGTGAGCGGGCCGGCGCACAGCAGCGCCCCTATCCACCCCAGGAACCCGAGCCCGCCGAGCGCCGCAATCTCGGCGAGCCGCACGAAATGGTCGCCGGGTGTGGACACCGGGTAGCCGAGCGCGAAGATGCCCACACGGTTGTTGACGACATAGACGTGGTAGTCGCGCCCGGCGGAGGCCCGGCGGGTCCAGAACGGGTCCCGTGATGCGTAGATCCGCCCGAACATGGTGTCGTCGAGCGTCCAGGCCGCCGCCCCGGAGGCGTACAGGAGGCTCAGGTCCCACCCGTAGGTCGCGAGCTCGACGTCCCGACCCGGCCCCCCGCGGGCCGCGGCGTTGCGGTCGGCGCCGAGCAGGGCCGCGTACGTGCCGCGCGAAGCGCTGAAGGGCCTCGGCTCGTAGTCGAGCGCGACGTGGACGACGATCGATCCCTGCAGATTGGGCCCGGCCCCGGCGGCGTCCCCCGGGGATGCGCAGATCGCACGCTCCGCGTGCAGGTGCTTCCGTTCCCGCGATCCGAAGGGCAGCACCTCTCCGAACACGTCCCACGAGCAGGTGGACCCGAGGAATCCGAGGGCCGGCGCAGCGTAGTCGGGAATGTTCAGGGCGAAGCGGCTGAGCAGCGACCCGTCGGCGCCATAGAGCTCGACCGCGGACGTCAGGCGCTGTCGCGCCAGCTCCGTCTGCCGCCAGAGGCGAAACGCCCGGTCCGGGTCGGGCCGGTCGCCGGTCGCACCCCGTCCGATCGGTGATCGGCCGGCTGCGGCCCGGGACCGGCGCCGACCGACGAGCTCCGCCTCGGCAACCCCGTCGATCTGGTCGAGCGCCAGCGCCAGCGAGGCACGCAGCGCCCGGGGCTGATCGGCCGCCTGCGACGCGTACTCCCCCTCGATCAACTCGCGCTTGGCGGTCGTGCCGAAGTGCAGCACGGACGGGTAGGCGAGCAATGGAGGTCCGAGAAACGCGACCAGCAACAGCAGCATCCGCCCGGTCTGCGAAGCGCGCCGGAGCGACGGCCGCAGCGGAGCGGCCAGCAGAGCGGCCCCGGCGCAGCCGGCCAGGAGCGTCGCGAACGGGCCGCCCGGCAAGTCCGTGGCGGCGACCACCACGACCGCCGGAAGCGCCCAACCCAGCAGGCGCAGCGCGCGTGACGGCGAGCGGCGACCCCAGCGCGCCTCCGCCAGGAGCAGGGCGGCCACCCCCATCCAGACCGTCGCCACCGCGGCCAGCACGAGGCCCAGCAACAGGCCGAAGCGTCCGGAATCAAGAGGCTGCAGCGACGGGCGCAGCACGTCGACGACGGTGCCGCGCACCGTGTCCTCCAGCAGGAGCTGGTACGCGGTGATGAGCCCCACCGCGACGGTGCCGCCGCCGATCCGCGCGAGCAACGCCATCGGCGCCGCCGCCCGCCGGCGCCGCCACACGACGCGGGCGACCCCGCCGAAGCGCACTGCGGCAGCGGACGCCACGGTCGACAGCAGGGCCAACAGGAAGAGGTCCGCAGGCGATCGCAGCAGATCTCCGGCGCCCGCCGACGCGTAGACATCCGGGGAGAAGAGGCGCCAGCGGTCCGCGCCCGGCGTGCCGGCCATCCAGGACGCCGCGGCGCCGAGCGCCAGAGTCAGCGCGGCGGCGATCCCGCGCGCCACGACGTCAGCCGGCGCCCGCCCCGGAAATCGCGCCAGCTCGGGAATTGCGGCCAGCAGGAGGAGCAACCCCGCGATGCCGAGGGCGACGCTGCGTACCGTGCTTCGCCACGCCGTCCGCGCCGCGACAATGTCGGCGCGAGTGAGCTCGGCCTCGAGCAGGATGCGACCGTCGCCGGAGCGGACGAAGAAGGCATCGGGGTTCGCCGAGACGTCCCCGGCGTCGGCCGACCGCAGCCGGACGGTCGTGACCGACCCGTCGAGACGAAAGGTGTCGGTTGCGGCGTCGAGACCGGCGGCGGAGGAGAGCACCCATTCCGCCGCCACGGCGCCTCGCGGCCAGCCGCCGGTCTCCTCGAGCCGATCGCCGAGCGCTGCGATCGGCTCGACGTAGATCAGTCGCAGACCGAGCGGGCCGGATGCGGTGAAGAACGCCCGTCCCCCCAGAACCCGGGCCCGGCGAATCTCGGAGGGCCGCCCGGCCCAGGCCAGCGCCGTGCCGCGCTCGTCGTACACGGTGAGCGCGGCGGCCGGAGATGCGGCCGCCGCGCGAGCCCGCTCGAACAGGGTCCGCAGCGCGGCCCGGCCACCGGCGAGCGCGGGCTCGACGGCCGGCGCGGCAGCCAGCTCCACCGCCATCCGGCGCAGCGTCTCCGTGGTGGCCGCCAACCGATCCTGCACTTGGCGCTCGATGCGCTCGCGGGCCTCCGACGGCGGGCCGAAACGCACCCGCTCGATGAGCCAACCGCTCGCTGCGACCGTGATTGCGGCCACCGCGGCGAGTCCGACCACGCGATGCCACCGAGTGCCCGCGACGGCCATCTCAGTTGCGGGGCGGCGCCGGCTCGTCGGGCGTCGGCGCGTTGGGCTCGACAGCGGAAACCGCCGCGCCGGCCTCGTCCGCCGGCTCCGTCGCGGCGCCGGGAGCGCCGCCGGAAGGTATCGGCTCAGGCGCTTCCGGCTGCTGCGCAGGCGGAGGGGGAGGCGGTGCAAGGAACGCCGCGTCGACCGGCAACACCTCGTCCAGCGCCAGCCGCGCCGGTTCCGGCAGCAACGGGGGCGGCGGGAAGCCGAGGCTTCCGCGGGGAGGCCCGTTGCCTGCTGCGAGCCCGGCGATGCGGCCGTCGGCCGTGAGCACCACGAGACGGGTGCCGCTCACCGGCAGGCCGGGCATCAGGAAGGGGCGCGCGGCCAGCTCGCCCGGAGCGTTGTAGACCCCTGCGCTCTCGCCGCTGCGGGGATCGAAGAGCTGCACCTCGGGCGAGACGCCCGCCACCAGCAGGGCCGGCCCGACGAGCGCCGGCCCATCGGTCGGCCGCAGCGGCAGCGGCTCGCGCCACCGTTGCACGCCGCTGCGGCGGTCGAGCGCGCGGACGACGTTGTCGGCCGCGACGAAGTAGACGCGCTCGGCATCGATGCGCGGCGCGCCGACGATGTCGCCCCCCGTGCGCCAGCGCCACTCGATGGCCCCGTCGTCGAACGCCAGGCGGTAGAAGAAGTTGTCCGTGGAGCCGACGAACAGCGCGTCGAGGGCCAGCACCTCGCGTGGGCGGCCGCCGATGCTACGGGTCCAGACCGGGTCGCCGCTGGCGAGCTCCAGCACGGTGATGCGACCGTCCTCCAGAGGCAGGTAGAGGCGTTGCCCCGCGATCGACGGCCGGGTGCGCAGAACGGCGCCGAGGCGGCGGCGCCAGAGCTCCTCGCCGTCGGCCGCGCGCAGGGCAACGACGTCGCCGCTCTCGATGCCCGCCACGAGCCAACCGTTGCGCCAGACCGGCGGCGCGCTCACGGGGGCGTCGGCGGTGAAGCGCCACGCCACCGTTCCGTCGCTTGCGGCGAGGGCGGCGATGCGCCGGTCGTACGCGACGACGACCAGGTCGTCGGCGGCGGCCGGCGCCCAGTCGACGGGCTGGCCCACGCACCACAGAATGCGGCCGTCCTCGAGGGCGATCGACGCGACGGTACCGTCACGCAGCGGCACGTACGCCGCGTCCTCGGCGTAGGCGGGCGCGTGCGACGGGCCGCCTCCGAGGTCGGTCGACCACACCAGGTCGAGCGGCAGGATCGGGGATGGCGCAGGGCCCTCCTGCGCGCCCGCCGCGACACCGGCGACAGCGAGCACCACCAGCAGGGCCGCTCCGCGGCGCACAGGAATCGGCCGCTCGCGCACCTCGCTATAATAGCGTTCGTCGGGCGGCCCTTCGCGCGATCCGATCCCCCGCCGGCCACCGGCGAATCCTGGATTACGTGGCCCATCAAACGATCCTGGTTCTCGACTTCGGGTCGCAGTATACGCAGCTGATCGCGCGGCGCCTGCGCGAGCTCTCGGTCTACTCCGAGATCCTTCCGTTCGGCACGACGGCCGAAACGGTTCGCGCGCGACGGGCGTCCGGCATCATCCTCTCGGGCGGCCCCGCGAGCCTGTCCGAGCCCGGCGCGCCGCGCTGCGACCCGGCGTTGTTCGCGTGCGGCGTCCCGGTGCTCGGCATCTGCTACGGCATGCAGGCGATGGCGGCGGCGCTCGGCGGCGTCGTGACGGACGCTCCGGAACGGGAGTACGGGCACGCAACGGTGTCGACCCGCGGCGAGAGCGAACTGCTGCGCGGCCTGCCGGAGACGCTGCAGGTCTGGGCCAGTCACGGCGACCTGGTGACGGCCGCACCCCCCGGATTCGCCGTCCTCGGCACCAGCCCCAATGCGCCGGTAGCGGTGATGGCCGACCCCGACCGCGCCCTCCACGCCGTCCTCTTCCATCCCGAGGTCGCGCACACGACGCACGGAACGGCGCTCCTGCGCAACTTCGCCCGCGACATCTGCGGGTGCACGGGGGACTGGACGATGGCGTCCTTCGTGGACGACGCCACGGCGCGCATCCGCGAGCAGGTCGGGCCGCAGGGGCGCGTGGTCTGCGGGGTGAGCGGCGGCGTCGACTCCACGGTGGCCGCGCTGCTCGCCCACCGGGCGATAGGCGACCGTCTGACCTGCATCTTCGTCGACAACGGCCTTCTGCGCCTCGACGAGGGAGCGCAGGTTCGGGCCCGGTTCGCGGACCGGCTGAACCTGCCCCTGGTCTGCGAAGACGCCTCGGACGCCTTCGTCGACGCGCTCGCCGGAGTCGTGGATCCGGAGCGCAAGCGAAAGATAATCGGCGCCACGTTCATCGACGTGTTCGAGGTAGTGGCCGCCCGCCTGGGCCAGTTCGACTTCCTGGCCCAGGGAACGCTCTACCCGGACGTGATCGAGAGCGTGTCGGTCGTCGGCCCGTCGGCCGCCATCAAGAGCCATCACAACGTCGGCGGACTCCCCGAGCGCCTGCGCTTCCAGCTCGTCGAGCCGCTGCGCGAGCTCTTCAAGGACGAGGTGCGCGAGCTCGGGCGCGAGATCGGCCTCGAGGACACCTTCGTCTGGCGACAGCCGTTTCCGGGGCCGGGGCTCGCCGTGCGGATCCTCGGCGAGGTGACGCGCGAGCGGCTCGACCTGCTGCGCCGGGCCGACGCGATCGTGGCGGACGAGATCCGCAGGAGCGGCCTCTACCGTCGGACCTGGCAGTCGTTCGCGGTCCTCCTGCCGGTGCACAGCGTCGGCGTCATGGGGGACGAGCGCACCTACGAGGCCACGGTGGCCATCCGGGCGGTCGACAGCCGTGACGGCATGACGGCCGACTGGGCGCGGCTGCCGCACGCCGTCCTGGCCGCCATGTCCTCGCGGATCGTCAACGAGGTGAGCGGGGTGAACCGCGTGGTCTACGACATCAGCTCGAAGCCGCCGGCCACGATCGAATGGGAATAGCGCGGGAGCAGCAATCGATGGGCAACGCCGCCGAGTTCGTGCACCTGCACCTGCACACGGAGTTCTCGCTCCTCGACGGTGCGTGCCGCATCGGCGAGATGCTGGACCAGGTAAAGGCGCTCGGGATGCCCGCGGTGGCAATCACCGAGCACGGCAACCTCTTCTCCGCGATCACGTTCCACGACGAGGCGCGGGCACGCGGGATCAAGCCGATCCTCGGATGCGAGGTGTACGTCGCCAACGGAAGCCGCCTGAGCCGCAGCGGCGTCCCCGGAGAGACCGCCAACCACCTCGTGCTGCTCGCGGCCGATCGGGCGGGCTACCACAACCTGATCAAGCTCGTCTCCGCCGGGTACACGGAAGGTTTCTACTCCAAGCCGCGCATCGACAAGGAGCTCCTGGCCGGACACGCCGACGGCCTCATCGGGCTCAGCAGTTGCCTCAAGGGAGAGGTCGCCACCAACCTCTGCCGGGATCGAGCGGATCGGGCGCGGGAGACCGCGGCATCGTTCCGGGACATCCTCGGCCCGGACAATTTCTTCCTCGAGATGCAGTACCACGGCATCGACGACCAGCGGGTCGTCAACCGCGGGCTGTCTCCCATCGCCACCGATCTCGGGCTGCCGCTCGTCTGTACGAACGACGTGCACTACCTGCGGCAGGCGGACCACCACCCCCACGACATCCTCCTCTGCATAGGCACGGGGAAGAACGTCAGCGACGAGAAACGCCTGCGCTACCACGGGGATCAGTTCTACCTGAAGACGCCGGACGAGATGGCCGCGGTGTTCGGCGACTTTCCGGAGGCCCTGCGCAACACGCTGGCGATCGCGGAGCGCTGCGACGTCGACCTCTCGGGCACTACCCACCACCTGCCGAACTTCGACGTCCCGGAGCCGTTCACGTCGCCCGACGAGTACTTCGCGCACGTGGCGCGCGAGGGCTTTGCGGAACGCCGCGCGCGCCTGGCGGGTCTCGAGGCGCGGGGCGACCTGAAGCACGGCCTGGAAAAGTACGAGGAGCGCCTGGACTACGAGATCCGGATGATCCAGCGCATGGGGTACGCCGGCTACTTCCTCATCGTCTGGGATTTCATCCGCTACGCGCGGGAGCGGGACGTGCCGGTGGGTCCGGGCCGCGGCTCGGCCGCCGGCAGCCTCGTCGCCTACTGCCTGCGCATCACCGATATCGATCCGCTGGAGTTCGACCTGATCTTCGAGCGCTTCCTCAATCCGGAGCGCGTTTCGCTGCCGGACATCGACATCGACTTCTGCGAGCGTCGGCGCGGGGAGATCATCGAGTACGTCACGCGGAAGTACGGCCGCGAGAACGTCGCCCAGATCATCACGTTCGGCACCATGAAGGCTCGCGCCGTCGTACGCGACGTGGGCCGGACGCTGGGGATGAGCTACGCCGACGCGGACCGGGTGGCCAAGCAGATCCCGCCCACCCTCGACATGACCCTCGACAAGGCGCTCGAGGAGAGCCCGACCCTCAAGAGCCTCGAGCGCGACAACGCCGAGGTTCGCGAGCTGCTCGCAGTGGCCAGGCGGCTCGAGGGCGTGACCCGGCATGCTTCGGTTCACGCCGCCGGCGTGGTCATCGCGCCGGATGCGATCACCGAGTTCGCCCCGCTCTACAAGAGCTCGAAGGACGAGATCACGACGCAGTGGGCGATGAAGGAGGTCGAGCGCGTTGGCCTCCTCAAGATGGACTTCCTCGGCCTGAGCACGCTGACCCTGCTGCAGGACGCGGTAGACCATATCGAGCGGTCGCTCGGGGAGACGATCCGACTCGATGCGCTGCCGCTCGACGACGCCAGGACCTTTCGACTCTTCAGCGAGGGACAGACGCTGGGAATCTTCCAGTTCGAGAGCTCCGGCATGCGGGAGACGTTGCGCAAGGCGAAGCCGCAGCGGTTCGACGACCTCATCGCGCTCAATGCCCTGTACCGTCCGGGACCGCTCCGGGCTGGCGTCATCGACGACTTCATCGGCCGCAAGGACGGCAAGGTCGGCATCGAGTACCTGGCCCCGTCGCTCGAGCCGATCCTGCGCGAGACGTACGGCGTAATCGCCTACCAGGAACAGGTCATGCGCATCGCGAGCGACCTGGCCGGGTTCACGATGGGGGAAGCCGACGTGCTGCGCAAGGCGATGGGGAAGAAGAACGCCGCCGCCATGCAGGCCGAGCGGGAGAAGTTCGTGGCCGGCGCGACGGCGCGCGACCTGCCTGAGGCGACCGCCACCCGCATCTTCGACCTGATGGAGTACTTCGCCGGCTACGGCTTCAACAAGAGCCACTCGACCGCCTACGCGCTGCTGGCGTACCACACGGCGTACCTCAAGGCGAACTACCCGGCGTACTTCATGGCCGCGCTCCTGACGATCGAGCGGCAGAACACCGACAAGCTGGGCCTGTATCTCGGCGAGTGCCGCGACCTCGGCGTCGGCATCCTGCCGCCGGACATCAACGAGAGCGAGCTGGCGTTCACGGTCACGCCGCGCGGCGTCCGTTTCGGGCTCGGGGCGATCAAGAACGTCGGCGACGGCGCCATCGACGCGATCCTGGCCTCCCGCCGAGCCGGCGGCCGCATCGCCTCCCTCGATCGGCTGTGCGAGGAGGTCGATCTCAAGGTCGTCAACCGGCGCGCGCTCGAGAGCCTCGTCAAGGCCGGGGCCTGCGACTCCCTGCTCGGCCCGCGGGCCGCGGGGGAGGACGCGGCCGCCGCGTCGCGCCTGCGACCGGCACAGCTGCTGGCGATTCTGGACTCGGCGGTCGAGCAGGGCAGCCGCCGGCAGCGCGACCGCGACCTCGGACAGCACCAGCTCTTCGGGGACGCGTACGAGGCCGCCGCCGGCGAGGCGAGCGCCCGTCTGCCCGACGTGGCCCCGTGGACAGAGGGGCAGAAGCTGGCCTTCGAGAAGGAGGCGCTCGGCCTGTACCTGAGCGGGCACCCGATCGACCGGTTCCATCACGACCTCGAGCGCGCCGGCGTGCGCCGAATCGAGGCGCTCGAGAGCCCGGCCGCCTCGGTCCGCGTCGGCGGCGTCATCAGCCAGTGCCGCCGCCTGCGGACGAAGAAGGGGGACCCGATGGCCGTGATCACGCTCGAGGATCGCGCCGGCCGCATGGAAGCGGTGTTCTTTCCCGACGCCTTCCAACGCTTCGGAGCCCTGCTCGACATCGACCGGCTCGTCGTCGTCTCCGGCAAGCTGGAGCTGGACGAGGAGGTGCCGCGGATGATGGCCTCCGAGGTGCACGCGATGGAGGCCGTCCTCGGCGACGTCGGCCGCCCGCTCGCGATCCGGCTTGCCTCGCCGCCGGCGGATCGGGCGACGATGGAAGCGCTCGCGGAAGTGCTCGGCCGCCACGACGGCACGGGCCGGGTGGCCCTGGAGATCGAGCTGCGCAACCAGGTGCCGCCCGTTCGCGTTCGGGCGCGATTGCGCCGGGCGCGCGTCCGTCCGTCGGATTCGCTCCTGGAGGACATCGAGCGCGTGTGCGGAAAGGGCGCCGTGTCGTGGTAGCCGGGGCGGTCGGGGACGCGGCCGGCCACACCCGCCCGCCGACCGTCTGGACCCTCGGGGACCCCGACCCCGAGGCCTCCGAGCGCATCCGGCGGGAGCTGGCGCTTCATCCCGCAGTGGCGCGCCTGCTGGTGCAGCGGGGTATCGCCGAGCCCGACGACGCGCGGCGCTTTCTCCGCCCGTCCCTCGCCGACCTGCACGATCCGTCGCTCCTGGCGGATCTCGAGCCGGCTGTGGAGCGCCTCCTGCGTGCGGTGGCCAACCGCGAGCGGATCGTCGTGCACGGCGACTACGACGTCGACGGCGTCAGCGCGACCGTGATGCTGCGCCGCGCTCTGGGGTTGCTCGGGGGAGAGGTCGACCACTACATCCCGGAACGCCTGACGGACGGCTACGGGCTGCTGCCGCAGACCGTCGAACGTCTCCACGCGCGCGGTGCACGCGTTATCGTCTCCGTCGACTGCGGGATCCGGAGCTCCGAGGCGGCCGAGCGTGCCCGTGCGCTCGGGGTCGACCTCATCATCACCGACCATCACGAGCCGGGCGCCACGCTGCCGGCGGCGCTTGCCGTCGTCAACCCGCGCCGCGCCGATTGTCCGTACCCCGACAAGCACCTTGCGGGGGCGGGCGTCGCCTTCAAGCTGGTGCAGGCGCTGTGCCGGCGAACCGGACACACCGGGTGGCTGCCCGCCTTCGCCAAGCTTGCCGCCATCGGCACGCTCGCCGACGCCGTGCCGCTGCGCGGCGAGAACCGGGTCATCGCGCGGGTCGGGCTCGACGGTCTGACCGCGGGGCCGAATTCGGTCGGGCTGCAGGCCCTGCTCGACGCGAGCGGACTCGCGGGGCGCCGCGTCGAGAGCGAGGACGTGGCCTTCCGGGTGGCTCCTCGAATCAACGCGGCCGGCCGCATGCGGTCGGCCGACCTCGCCGCCCGGTTGCTGCTGGCCACCGGCCGGCAGCAGGCAGCCCTGGCCCAACAACTCGCCGAGGAGCTCGACGGCGAGAACGTCCGTCGCCGGGCCGAGGAGGCCGTGATCGCCGCTGCGGCGCAGCGCGCCGTCGGCGAGGACCCGCAGGCGGACGACGCGCGCCTGCTGGTCGTGTGGGGCGAGGGATGGCACCGCGGCGTCATCGGCATCGTGGCGTCGAAGCTGGTCGAGACCTTCGCCCGACCGGCCATCGTGCTGTCGGTCGACGGCGCGACGGCCCGCGGCTCTGGGCGCAGCGTACCGGGGTTCGACCTTCTGGCCGCCCTCGAGCAATGCGCGGAGCTGTGCACCCGGTTCGGGGGTCATCGGCAGGCCGCGGGCCTGGAGCTTCCGGCGGAGCGTCTCCCGGAACTGCGGCGCCGGCTCGGTGCGTACGCGCGCGCCCGGCTCGGGACCGAGGAGCTCGTCCACCGGCTCGAGATCGACGATACCTTGACGTTGACGGACATTCGTCCTCCACTGGTCGAAGGCCTGCGCGCCCTCGAGCCGTTCGGCTCGGGCAACCCGCGCCCGGTGTTCCGCGCAACCCGGGTGGAGGTGATCGACGGTCCGCGCACGATGAAGGAACAGCATCTGCGGATGACGGTGCGGCAGGGAGGAGCGCGGTTCCGCGCCGTCGCCTGGCGCGCGGCCGACCGGGCCGCGTTCTTCGAGACGCACAGGGCCGGACTGCAGCTTGCATTCTCCGTAGTTGAGAACACCTACCAGGGCCATACATCCACCGAGTTGACGGTCGCGGACGCTGCGCGGGCGGTCGCCGCGCGGGCGGTCGCTCAGCCGTAGCCGGCGCCCGCACGGCCGCGGCCAGCATCCGCGGCGACACGCCCACGAACGCCCGCCTGCCGCCGCGCCGTCGTCCGGAGTGAGGTACAGTCAGACAGGATTGGGACACCGGCTACATGGGCAGGTGGACGCGTTCCGCACGCATCGCTCTCATCTCGTTCGTGGTGACGTTCGCGGTCGCCGTCTTTCTCGGCATGCAACGTCGCAGTCCGACGCGAGCCGTGGCGGTCGACCGCACAGATGCAACCGCGATCATCCAGTCGCGGGGCAGCCGCATCACCTTGGCCGGCGGATCGATCATCGAGGCCGACCAGCAGTTCGCCTACGAAGACGAGTCCGTCCGGCTGGTCGGCGTCTCGGTGACGGTTCCCCCGGGAGACGATCGGACCGGCTTCCGGATGCGCGGCGACGAAGCGTCGGGAGTCGAGGAAACCGGGGAGTGGCGCTTCGAGGGCAACGTCGGCATCGAGACCGGCGACGGTCTTGCCGGGAACACGTCGGAAGCGTCCTACGCCGATGCCACCCGGCTGGTCATCATGCCGAAGCCGGCCGAGTTCGAGCAGGGGTGGATGCGGCTGGCCGGCGAGGCAGCGGACTACGATCTGCGGAGCGGCCTGCTGCACCTGGATCCGCAGGCCGTCGTGGCGCTGAGCACGACCGGCGCCGGCGGGGCTGCGGAGACGCGAATCACCGCGGGCCGGGCCCGGATCGCGCGCCTGGACGGCTTCATGCGATTCAGCGGGGGCGTGCGGATCGACTCCGCCGGCTGGCGCATGCACGCGCACGACGCCGTCGTGCGCTTCGATCCCGACGCGTCCCGGCTGGACGCCCTCGATCTTGACGGCTCGGCCAGGATTCTGGGAACCACGAGCACGCCGGGCCGGCTGCGGGAGATGTCGGCGCACGCCATCACCGTGGCCTATGACGATGGGCAGATCGACAGCGCCACACTCGACGGAGCCGCGGCCGTCGAGTTGTTTGGCCCGGCGGACGCCGCAGGTACGCGCATCGCGGGGCGGACCGTCTCCGTTGCATTGACCGGCGGGGGCGGCTTGCGCAGCCTCACCGCCGTCGATCGGGTGGCGGTCGACCTCCCCTCGCTGGATTCCGACGCCGGCACCTCTCGCGTCACCGGGGACGCGGTCGAGATCACCGCGGGGGAGGAGAACGGCTGGGACGCCACGTTCGAGGGCGGCGTCGAGTACCGCGAGCCGCGCGCCGGAGACGGCAGTGATGCGCGAGGGGATCGGATCATGCGCGCGAGCCGGCTCGAGGCCGGGCTCGCTGAAGATCTCGCGAGCCTCGATGCGGCCCGCTTCCTCGGTGGCGTCGACGTCGAGGACGGCACGCTGACCGCGAATGCGCACGAGGCGACCTACGACATCGGCGGCGCCCGCCTCGCTCTGTCGAGGGGCGAGAGCGACGGGCCGTCGCCGAGCGTCGACGACGCCCGAGGCACCACACAGGCCCAGACGATCACGTTGACGCTGAACGGGCAGGGGATGGACGCAAGCGGTCAGGTCAAGAGCGTGCTCGAGGCTTCGACGGGCGCGGGCGGCGAGAACGGCCGCCGGCCGGGGCTGCTGGCGGCGAACGAGCGGGTCTTTGTGGCCGCCGAGCAGCTCCTCTATGACCCGGAGCTTGCCGTGGCCACCTACACCGGCACGCCCGCGAGGCTCTGGCAGGATCAGGCCGAGTTCCTGGGTGCCTCGATCACGCTCGACGAGGCCACCGGAAGCCTGCAGGCCGAAGGGACCGTGCGGACACAAACGACGATCGTCCAGACGAACGACGAGACCGGAGCCGTGGAGGCTCTGGCAACCGTCGGACGCGGCAGAGCCATGGCGTACGACGACGCGACGCGGCAGATCGCCTACACCGGCGGCGCCAGCCTCGAGAATCCGCGCAACGACCTCTCGGCCGAGTCCATCGAGGTCCTGCTGCAGGACGACGCGCGCACCCTGGATCGCATCTTCGCCTCGGACGACGTCACGCTCGAGCTCCCCGGACGGCGTGTCACCGGTGAGACGATGGCGTACGACGATGCCGACGGCCGGTACGAGATGGAGGGGGAGCCGGTCGAGATACTGGAGCAGAGCGAGGATGCGTGTCGGGAGACCACGGGGCGAACATTGACGTTCTTCATCACGGACGAGGTGCAGATCGACGGCGAGGGGGAAGGCCGCACGTCGTCGACCAGCGACGGGTGCGTCTCGTTGTCGCCCGGGCCGTGAGGCATGGCCGGCTCGAACGCGGCCGCGACGCTGCGGACGGCGAAGCTCACGAAGTCGTACGGCGGTCGCACGGTGGTCCGCGAGGTGAGCCTGGACGTCCGGTCCGGGGAGGTGGTCGGGTTGCTGGGCCCCAACGGCGCGGGCAAGACCACCACCTTCTACATGGTCGTCGGCCTCACCGCTCCCGATTCGGGACGCGTGCTGCTCAACGGCAGAGATGTCACCGAGCATCCGATGTACCTGCGAGCCCGCAAGGGGATTGGATACCTCCCCCAGGAACCGTCCATCTTCCGCGGTCTCACGGTCGAACAGAACATCCTGGCCATTCTCGAAACCCTCGGGCTGCGTCGCGCCGAACGAAGAGCGCGCGTGGCGGAGCTGCTCGCGGAGCTCAATCTCACGCCGCTCGCCAAGGCGAACGCACACACGCTCTCGGGGGGAGAGCGCCGCCGCGTCGAGATCACCCGCGCGCTCGTGGTGTCTCCGTCGTTCATGCTGCTCGACGAGCCGTTCGCGGGGATCGACCCCATCGCGATCGGCGATATTCAGGCGATCATCTTCCACCTCAAGGCCCGGGGCATCGGTGTGCTGATCACCGACCACAACGTGCGCGAGACGCTGCGGATCACCGATCGGGCATACATCGTACATGACGGCGTGGTGTTCCGAAGCGGGACCCCGGCGGCGCTGGCAGCCGACGAGGAGGTGAAACGGATTTACCTGGGCGCCGATTTTCGTTTGGACTAAGATCGAGAAAGTCCCCCCCCGATTTGCAGGCGGCGATAGCGCGCACGACCCCATGGCGATTCAGCAGAAGCTGCAGGCGAGGCTCTCCCAGAAACTGATCCTGACGCCGTCGTTGCAGCAGGCGATCAAGCTGCTGCCGATGTCCACGCTGGAGCTGGTGGACCTGCTGACGCAGGAGGTCGTGGAGAACCCGCTGCTCGAAGAGGTACCGACCGAGGAGCAGCAGCAGGCGGATGCGTCGGCACAGGTCGACAAGGCGGATCCGGATCCCGAACCGACCAGCGACAGGCAGGACACGTGGGATGACGCCGATTACGAGTACTTTTTCGGCGACTACCTCGACGACGGCTACCGGCCTCGCGCTCCACGGGAGATCAAGGACCTGCCGCCGATCGAGAACACGCTGTCGACGACGAGCTCCCTGGCGGACCATCTTGTCTGGCAGCTCTCGCTGCGTACGAACGACGATCTGCTCCGGGAGATCGGAGCCGCCGTCATCGGCAACCTGAACGAGGACGGCTACCTCGTGGCGTCGATCGACGAGATCGCCGCGATGGGCGCCTGGCCCGCCGGAGAGGTCGAGCGGGTGCTGAGGCTCGTCCAGACGTTCGATCCGGTGGGCGTGGCGGCCCGCGATCCGCAGGAGTGCCTCCTGCTCCAGATCCGCCACCTCGGGCTCGAAGGCACCCCGTGCGAGACCATCGTCCGGGAGGTCGACTACCTGCGGCTGCTGCAGCGCCACCAGGGCCCGGAGCTCGCGCGCCGTCTCGGCATGTCCATCGCAGAGTTGAAGGGGCACCTCGAGATCCTGCAGCATCTCGATCCGAAACCGGGGAATCGGTTGAATCCGGTCGCCTCGCAGTACGTGATCCCCGACGTGTCCGTGGTCAAGGTCGAGGACCAGTACGTCGCCGTGCTGAACGAGGACGGGATGCCGCAGTTGCGCATCAGCCCCGTGTACCGACGGATGCTCGACAAGGGCAGCAACAACTCCGAGGAGACCCGGGCGTACGTGAAGGAGAAGTTCCGCTCCGCCCTCTGGCTCATCAAGTCGGTCGACCAGCGACAGAAGACGATTCACAAGGTTGCGACCAGCATCATCCACTTCCAGCGCGAGTTCCTTGACTCCGGCATAGAGCACCTGCGCCCGCTGGTGCTGCGGGACGTCGCCAACGACATCGGCATGCACGAGTCGACGGTCAGCCGGGTGGTCAACAACAAGTACATGCACACGCCGCAGGGTGTGTTCGAGATGAAGTACTTCTTCCACAGCGGCATTCACAGCTCGTACGGTGAGACCGTGTCATCGGTCACCATCAAGCAGCGCATCCGCAAGATCATCGAGCAGGAAGACACGCGGAAGCCGCTCAGCGATTCCCGAATCGTGCGGCTGCTTCAGGAAGACGGCCTCGTTCTGGCCCGCCGGACGATCGCCAAGTACCGCGAAGAGCTTCGGATTCCGACGTCGAGCCAGCGCAAGGTCCTGTACTGAGACGGCGGCGCTGCGGCCGCCTCCCGCGATCGGCGCCGGAGCGAGGCATGACAGGGGACGGGAACCCGACGGATCCTCAGGCGACGCCCACCCCATTCGTCGTCGTAACGGGGCTTTCCGGCGCGGGCAAGTCCCAGGCCATCCGCGCGCTCGAGGATCTCGGGTACCTGTGCGTGGACAACCTGCCCACCGCATTGCTGGCCGCGTTCGCGGACCTCACCGCCGCGGGTGCCGGCGCCACCGGCGGGGCCCGCGCCTCGGCCGCGGTTCTCGACGTGCGCGATCCGCACTTCCTCGATGCGTTCCCGGTCGCGCTCCTCCGTCTGCGGCGACGGAAGGACCTGGGCGTCGTCGTTCTCTTCATCGAGGCCAGCGACGAGGCTCTCGTGCGCCGCTATTCGGAGACGCGGCGCCCGCATCCGCTCGCTCCGGATCGATCCGTGCTCGAGGGCATTCTGGAGGAACGCACCCGCCTGGAGACGATCAAGCGCGGTGCCGATCGCGTCATCAACACCTCCGACCTTACGGTGCATGAGCTGCGGGCGGTGTTCTCGGAGCTTTCCCGGGGCGGGGCGGCCGCGCGGCTCGTGGTTACGCTGATCAGCTTCGGCTACAAGCACGGTGTACCGTTGGAGTCCGACCTGCTGCTCGACGTCCGGTTCCTGCCCAACCCCCACTTCGTGCCGCACCTTCGGCCGCGAACGGGAATCGACCCGGAGGTCCAGCGCTATGTCGGCGGTTTCGACGCCGCGCAGGAGTTCCTCGGCAGGGTGACGGGACTGTTGCGCTTCCTGCTGCCGCAGTACGCGCGAGAGGGCAAGAGCTACCTGACGATTGGGATCGGATGCACCGGGGGCCGGCATCGTTCGGTAGCCATCGTCGAACGGCTGCGCCAGCAGATGACCGACCTGCGCAACATCCACCTGCTGGTGAAGCATCGCGACATAACGACTCCGGGGGATGCAGAGTGAGCAGCAAGGACGTCGTACGCATCGACAAGCCGTGGGGCTACGAGCTGCATTGGGCGAAGACGGATCGGTACGTCGGCAAGATCCTGCACATCGACGCGGGACATGCGCTCAGCCTGCAGTACCACAACCGCAAGGACGAAACGATTCTGTTGTGGGAAGGCCGCCTGCGGTTCGAGATCGGCCGCGGCGAGGACGCCCGCGTCTGGGAGATGACGGCCGGTGAGCGGGTCCACGTCGCGCCGGGGACGGTGCACCGGATGACGGCCATCGACGACTGCACGCTGATCGAGGTCTCGACCCCCGAACTCGACGACGTCGTCCGCCTCGAGGATCGGTACGGCCGCGCGCCGGAAGATCCGGCGCCGCCCGACGCGTGAGCGTGGCCCGGCGCGGGGCGCCCGACGACGCCGGGGGCTGTCCGCCGACGCCCCCGGGGGGACTCCGCGTCAGAACGGGATGTCGTCCTCCGTCAGCTCCGGGGCCGGCGCCGGACCGTCCGTGGCCGCAACGGGCTGTACGTCCGGACGCTCCGAGCGCCCTCCACCGGCCTCATCGTCCCGGCGCCCGAGCAGGACGAGGCGCTCGGCACGCACCTCAGTGGTGTATCGCGTGTTGCCGTCCCGGTCGTCCCACTTCCGCGTCTGCAGACGACCCTCGACGTATACCTGCCGGCCCTTGCGCAGGTACTTGTTCGCGGTCTCGGCCTGCTTGTCCCAGGCCACGACCCGGTGCCACTCGGTCTCTTCCTGCCGCTGTCCGGATCGGTCGTTCCAGACCCGTGTCGTCGCGATGCTGAAGTTCGCGACGGCGGCCCCTCCGGGCGTGTAGCGGAGCTCGACGTCACGGCCCAGATTACCCACCAGGATTGCCTTGTTCACACTACCCATCGACAGGTACCTCTCAGCGCACGGGCTGGTCGAGACGATCGAGCGCTTGCTGAGCCAGCGCGGCCATCTGGCTCTCGGCGTGATCGCTCACGACTACTTCGAAGGCCGCGCGAGCGCGTTCCGTCTCTCCCAGCCGATCGAGGGCGAGCCCGAGCTTGTACGATGCGTCGGGTACGACGTCGCCGGCGGGATAGTCGAGCAGCACCGCCTCGAACGCCTCGACCGCTTCCGGAAAACGGCCCTCGGCGAAGTGCGTCTGCCCGATGTAGAAGGCGGCGTCGTCCGTCAGTTCCGAACGCGGAAACGTGTCGATGTACGCCTCGAACCCCTGAATCGCCAGTGCCCACTGCCCGTTCGTGTAGTCGGCCCAGGCGGTGTCGTACATGCGCTGGGGGGAGACCCCGGCCTGGATCGGGGCCGGCGCCAGGACGGCCGGCGGCGGGTCGAGCGGCAGTCCGGTATCCGGATCGACCAGCGAGGTCAGCGCCGGCTGCATCGGAGGAATGGCCAGCCGGAGCGCTTCCACCTCCTGCGACAGGGAAGCGACGCGTACGTTGTTCTCGTCCACCTTCTCGCGCACCACGCGCACGCCGGCCGCGATGCTCCCCGTCGCCAGCTGTTGATCCGCGAACGCCCTGCGCACCTCGTCGCGATGACTCGCCAGGGTCGCGTCCAGGGTCACGATCGCTTCATGCAGCGCGGTGAGCATGCGCTGGGTTTGCAACAACTGCGCCTCGAGCATCCGGATGTCGGCCATCAGCTGCTCGTGCTCCCGGTCGGCCGCGACTGCCGGGCTGCCAGCGAACCAGAGGACGACAACGCCAAGCGCAACACCTCGTCTCATGGCCTAACCCCCATCTGTCCGTGCCTGCACCCAGGTGCTCGCTACTGCGCCGTGATGACGAAGTGGGCACGCCGGTTCGCCGCCCACGACGTCTCGTCGCTGCCGGGAACGAAGGGGAACTCCTTGCCGTAGCTGACCGTGCGCAACTGGGACGCCGGCAAGCCGAGCCGCACCAGGTGGTCGCGCACGGCCAGCGCCCGGCGCTCTCCGAGGCCGAGGTTGTACTCGGGGGTGCCGCGCTCGTCGCAGTGTCCCTCGATCGTCACGACCCACGTCGGAAACTGCACCAGCACGTCGGCGTTGGCCTGGATGACCGTCTGGGCCTCGGCGTCGAGCTCCGAGCTGTCGTAGGGGAAGAAGACCGGGCTGAGCGGTGAGTCACGATTGATCTCCTCCAGCGACCGGGCGGTGAACTCGTCCTCCTCGGGGAGCACGGGGGGTGGCGGCTGGGGAGCGGTGGGGCGTGGACTCGGCCTCGGCGCGGGCGTATCCGGTCGCGCCCGGGCTGCCGCTTCCGCACCCGGAGGCGGCGCCGTCGGCTCCGGCTCCACCGGCGGCGGATTCCTGACGCACGACCCGCCGGCGAGCGCCGCCAGCACCAGGACGGCGGCCGAACGGCGCGCCAACGACCCGAGATGGATGCCCCACACCGTGCTGCTCCTTCTTCCTGGACAGATCACCGTCGTCTTCCTCCTCTCGGGCACGGCCTACTTCGACCAACCGGGCATCTCGTTGTTGCCGCTGTTCGTGATGCGCCGCAGGCCGCGACCGTCGCGGCCGATGAGAAACAGCTGCCGGTCGCCGCTCCGATCCGACGAGAACACCAGGTGCCGCCCGTTGGCGGCATAGCTCGGGCTCTCGTTGCTGCCGAGGCCGAACGTGAGCTGCCGTACTTCGTTGGTCGCCAGGTCGACGACCTTGATGTCGTATCCGGGCCCGGTGCGCGAGGCGTACGCGATCTCGTTGTACGGCGCGGGCGACCACGTCGGCCGGTCGCAGTAGGACTCGAACGTGATCCGCCGCAGGCCCGTGCCGTCGACGCCGACGACGTATATCTGCGGCGACCCGGTGCGATTGGAGGTGAAGGCGATCTGGAGCCCCACCGGTGACCAGGTCGGGCTGGTGTCGATGCCCGGGTGATTCGTCAGGCGCCTGAGATCCGTTCCGTCGGTGCGGCTGATGTAGATCTCGGGATTGCCGTCGCGGTTCGACGTGAACGCGATGTAGCGTCCGTCCGGCGAGTAGGACGGCAGCCAGTTGTGGACTTCGACGGTCCCTCCGAGGGGCGACTCGAGGCGGCCCTCGTAGATGTGGGAGATGAAGACGTCGGGCGGCCCGCTGCGCCAGGACGTGTACGCGATGGCCCGGCCATTCACGGACCACGTCGGCGTGACGTTGAGAGAACGGCTGACCGTTACGCGCTGGACGTTGGCGCCGTCGTAGTCGGCGACGTACACCTCCTTGGTGCGGCGGTTCTCGACCAGCCCGAGCGCGGACTCGCTGTCGCGGTCCGAGACGAACGTGATGCGACTGCGCGCGACCCCCTCGAGACCTCGCTGCTGCCGGTGAATCTCATCGGAGAGCTCGTGCGCATAGACGCGCACGTTGCGCAGCGTCCCCGAGTACTCCACGCCGAACGCCGACTCCAACGACCGCGTGTTGAACAGCCGGGCCTGCACGCTGACACGGCCGTCCGGAAGGCCGGTGAGGGAGCAGCTGACCACGCCGTCGGCTCCCAGCTCCTGCCACGCCCGGAACGGCAGGTCGGTCACGGAGCGAGCCGGCGGGACGGTCGCGTAGGTGTCTCGCGGGAGCATCCGGAACTCGCGCTCGAACTCCAGGTCGTCCCACAACACCTGGGCCAGTATCCGGCCGGCCGACACCAGCTCCGGCTCCCCGCCCGGCGCAAGGCAGTCGGGCACGGCGAACCGGGGTTGGGAACCGATCCGGTCGCCGATGATCAGATCGACCTGCGACCGCTCGGGGATCGGAGCATCGTCCTGCGGCTGCGTGAGAACGACGGCCCCGGCCGCGGACAGGGCCAGCGAAACCGTCAGGGCGAACGACCGGCTCGGGTTCTTCATGGTCGGTACTCGAACGTCAGGCGAACATCGAGGCTGTCGTCCGGAAAGCGCTCCGGGAGCGGTGGTATCTGCCGTGTTGCCAGCACGGCGCGCTGCGCGGCCAGATCGAGCGCCAGGTAGCCGCTGCCGCGGTCGACGGCGACCGCGTCGATGCGGCCGCTGCGCCCGATCTGGAAACGGACGATGACGGTGCCGGTCACGCGCTGGTGCCGATCCCACCGCCGCCGGATGAGATCCAGCATCGTGGCGAGGTAGTCCGGGCAGCAGAAGTCCTCCATCTGGAGCTCTCCGCCGCTCCCGCCGAGCCCGCCGCCGGACAGACCGATGCCGATACCCTGCACACCGGTATCGGCCATCGTCGACCCGAGCACCTCTTCCGGCCCCGTGGTCAGGCGGCGACCTCGCGCCTCCTCGGGAACCGTGGAAACCTCCGTTTCCGGCTCCGGTCGGCGGCGCGTCACCTCTTCCGGCACCGGCAGCACCATCTTCGGCGGCGCCGGCGACGGCGGCTGGATCCACTGCGGCCGCCGGGCCTCCGGCAGCGTTACGACCTCCTGCACGGGGCGGCCTCCGAGCGCCGTCTGGCCGCCCACACCGGGGCCCTCGGGGCCGCCGAGCCGCAGCGTCATCACATCGAGGGCATCGTCCGGGGGCAGCGAGAACCAGCCCTCCGGGGCCAGAAGCAGCGTCGCGATCGCCAGCAGGTGCACGCCGCTCGATGCAAGCAGCGTCCGCCGCAGCCCGTCGTCCGCCCGCGCCCGCTCGACGAGGAGATCCGATGCTGCCTCTCTCACGACTACCGTCCGGACGGCGGTGCGAGGACGAGCCCGACTTCCTGCACGCCGCCCTCCTTCAACACGTCGAAGACCTGAACCAGCTCGCCGTACGTGATTTCGTCGTCGCCCCGCAGAAAGACCGACTTCTCCGTCCGGTCCGCCAGGTCCGTGAGCAACCGCGCGGCCAGCGCTTCGAGCCGCACGCGGTCGTCGCCCACCTGCACGACACCGTCGGTCCGATACGCCAGCGGTACCGTCACGAAAAGCTGCTCCGCCGCGAGAGGTTCGGCGCGCCGCGACTCCGGGAGATTCACCGACAGTCCCCGTTGCATCATCGGTGCCGTCACCATGAAGATGACCAGCATCACGAGCATGACGTCGACCAGCGGGACGACGTTGATCTCGGAGAGGGAGCTGTCGACCGCTCGCCGACCGCGGCGGCGCGTCCTGCTGCTCGAATGGCTGTCGCCCGTTCGGACGGTCGGCATCGGCGTGCTCGCGCCCCCTCAGGGCGAGAAATTCCGTTCGGCGATGTTGAGAAACTCGAGGGCGAAGTCGTCGATCGTCGACGCAACCACCTTCGTCCTCTGCGTCAGATGGTTGTAGAAGTAGACGGCCGGGATAGCCGCGAAAAGGCCCGCCGCGGTGGCGACGAGGGCGTCCGCGATGCCGGGCGCGACGACCGCCAGACTCGTCGAGCCGGTCTCTCCGATGCCCTGGAAAGCAATGATGATGCCCCAGACCGTCCCGAAGAGCCCGATGAACGGCGCGATGCTCGCCGTCGTCGCCAGCACCGGCACGTGTCGCTCCAGGCGGAGCATCTCGATGCTGGCGGCTCTGAGCAAGGCCCGATCGAGAGCATCGAGACTCCGCAGGGCCGGACGGGCCGCCGGATCCCGCTGCCCGCCGCCGTCGTCGCCGCGCGCGTGCCGGAGCTGGGTATTGAGCTCGACGTATCCCGCCTGGAACACCCCTGTGAGGGGGCTGGCGGCGAGGGACTTGCAGGCCGCCTGGACCTCGGAGAACCGCCCACTCTTCCGAAAGACGTCGATGAACGTCTCCGTCTGGCCCTCGATCTGCCGAAACTGCCACAGCTTGAAGACGCTGATCGCCCAGGAAACGATCGAGAGGATCAGCAGGGAGAGCAGCACGCCCTGCGAGAGCAGGGACGACTCGGCGACGAGACCGAGGAGGCCCGTACCAAAGCCGTCCCCCGTGTCGCTCGCCGGGGACGCCTGCAGGATCGCAAAGGCAGGGTATCCGAAGATACGCACCTTCTGGATGTTCCTTGACGGTTTCCGCGGACACTGGCGCGCCGCTGGGAGAGGCGCAGGCGTGGGGAGCCTACCACGCTAAGCGAGTTCTGTCAAACGCTGTGATACACTACGCTTCCTGCTCCTGCATGCTCGCTGGGGTGCGCTTTCGCATGTTCCGCGGTGAGCGATCCGGTCAATGATCCACGCCCTCCGAATCCGGAATCTGGCGATCGTGGAGGAGATCGAGATCGAGTTCGCGCCCGGGTTCAACGTGCTGACCGGTGAGACCGGGGCCGGCAAGTCGATCATCGTCGGTGCGCTCGGCGTCCTCGTCGGCGGCCGGGCGTCGAGCGACCTGGTGAGGACGGGAACGGACAGGGCAGTGGTGGAGGCCACCGTGGACCTGCCGGCCAACGGTGCGTCCGTCATCCGGAGGGAGATCGCAGAACGCGGCCGTGGACGTATCTTCGTCGACCGGGCGTCGGCCGCCGCGGCCGACCTGAAGGAGCTCGGCCGCCGGTTCGTCGACATTCACGGGCAGCATGCCCACCAGGCGCTGCTCGATCCCCGGAGCCACGCGGGATTCCTCGATGCCTTCGGCCGGCTCGACGAGCTCGCGACCGACGTGCGCGAGAGCTTCAGGACGTGGCGCACGGCCTGCGAGGAGCGGGGCGAGGCGGAACGCAGCGCGCAAGAGAAGCAGGACCGCGCCGAGCTGACGCGCTTTCAGCACGAGGAGATCGACCGAGCCGCCCCGGAGCCGGGGGAGGACGAGCGGCTGTCGGCGGAACGGAACCGGCTGGCGAACGCGGAGCGTCTGCGGCAGGTGTGCCACGAAGCCTACGCGACCCTCTACGATCGCGACGACGCGGTGGTCGCGCTGCTCGGTCGCGTCTGGCAGAACGTCGCCGAGCTTGCGAGGCTCGACCCGGCTCGCTTCGAGTCCTACGCCGCCGCGCGCGACGCGGTCGATCCCGTGCTCGACGACCTGGCGGCACATCTGCGATCCTACGGAAGCGCCGTCGAGATCGCACCGGATCGCCTGGCGGACGTCGAGACGCGTCTGGCGGAGCTGGAGCGCATCAAGAGGAAGTACGGACCGGACCTGGACGACGTCTTCGCGCGACGTGCGGCTCTGGCCGCGGAACTCGCGGCGACCGGCGACGCGGACTCCCGGCGGGCCGTCCTCGACGAGCGGGTCCGGATCGCGCGCGGCGCCTATCGGGCCGCCGCGCGCAGCCTGTCGGCTGCCCGGGTGCGGCATGCGAGGACGCTCGGCACGCGGCTGGTCGCCGAGCTGGCCGAGCTGGCGATGCCCCACGGGCGGGTGGAGGTCCGCGTCGAGACCGACCTGCCGGAGAGCCGGTGGACGGAGCTGGGCACCGACGCGGTGGAGCTCTTCCTCTGCGCGAATCCGGGTGAAGCGCTCCGGCCCCTGGCGAACGTGGCGTCGGGTGGCGAGCTCGCACGGGTCATGCTGGCCCTGAAGACGCTGGCGTCGACCGATGCCCCGGGGAAGACCCTGCTCTTCGACGAGGTCGATGCCGGGATCGGCGGCGCCGCAGCCGGGCGCGTCGGCGCCCGCCTGCGCGACCTCGGCGCGACGTTCCAGGTTCTGTGCGTCACGCATGCACCGCAGATCGCCGCCGCGGCCGGCGCGCACCATCGCGTCTCGAAGACCGTTCGGAGCGGCCGGACCCGCACGGTCGTCGAGCGTCTGGACCGGGACGAACGGATCCGCGAGATCGCCCGACTGATGACCGGCAGCGCGAGCGGGGCGGCGACCGCCAGCGCCCGGGAGCTGCTCGACACCCATTCGGCCGGCGGCCTGGAGTCTGCGCGGTAGAACGGCGCGGGCTCCTGCAAGGCACGGCCGCGGGAATCGACACCGCAGGCGACGGTTTCGGGGTCGGCTCCAGGGAGTTGCGATGGCCAGCAAGTACAGCATCGAGACGTTCGGCTGTCAGATGAACGTCCACGACAGCGAGCGGCTCGGCGGTCTTCTCGAGCAGGCGGGCTACGAGCCGGCCACGGACCCTGACGAGGCGGATCTCGTCGTCATCAACACCTGCAGCGTGCGCGAGCGGGCGGAGGAGAAGCTGTACTCGCGCCTCGATCGGTATCGGGGCGCCGCGGCGCACGACCGCCCCGTGATCGCCGTCATCGGTTGCGTAGCGCAGCAGGAGGGAGAGCGCCTGCTCGAACGCGCACCGATCGACGCGGTCGTCGGTACGCAGGCGCTCGCGGAGCTTCCGGCGCTCGTGGCCCGTTCGGTGGAGACCCGGCGGGCACAGGTCGACATCACGCCCTACGACGACGTCTCGTTTCCCCTCGGGATCGCGGCCCGCGGCGATCCGGTCAAGGCCTTCGTCACCGTCGTCGAGGGCTGCAACGACTTCTGCGCGTTCTGCGTCGTCCCCTACACCCGCGGGCACGAACGGATGCGGGCGGCGGGAGAGATCCTCGACGAGGTTCGCCAGGCGGTCGACGCCGGCCACCAGGAGATTCATCTCCTCGGACAGATCGTCAACCACTACCAGGCGCCGGACATCGCCGGCTGCGATTTCGCCGGCCTCCTGCGGCGCGTCGACGCGGTGCCGGGGGTGCGGCGCCTCCGATTCGCCAGCCCTCATCCGAGGCATGTCACACCCGCGCTGATCGACGCGGTTCGGGATCTGCCGTCGGTCTGCAAGCATCTGCACCTGCCCGTGCAGTCGGGGTCGACGCGCATTCTGACCGCCATGCGCCGCCGGCACACGCGTGAGGACTACCTCCGGCTCGTCGACGAAGTGCGGCGGAGCATCCCGGAGATCACGCTATCGACCGATATGATCGTTGGGTTCCCGGGCGAAACGCAGACGGACTTCGCAGATACGCTGTCGCTCACGCGAACGGTGGGGTTTCACGGGATGTTCTCGTTCAAGTACTCCGAGCGCCCGAACACGCTGGCTGCGCGCCGGATGGCGGACGATGTCGCCGAGGCCGACAAGCGCCGCCGCCTGACAGAGCTCCAGGCGCTGCAGAAGGACATCCAGGCGAGTCTTCTGGGCACGCTGCGCGGCCGGACGGTAGAGGTCCTGGTCGATTCCCGGAGCCGGAGAAGGAGCTACGAGTACTCCGGCCGCACGACGGGCAACACCGTGGTCAACTTCCCCGGCCGGCCGGACTGGATTGGACGGTTCATGGACGTCACGATTGAGCGCACGGGACCCAACAGCGTCTGGGGGAGCGCCGCGACGGCGAAGAGGCAGGTGGCGCATGCAGATTGAGATGACGATCAAGGGCCTGATGGTCGATCCGATCACGAACATGCCGATCGTCATCCTCCGCGATGCCGCGGGCGAGCGGGTCCTGCCGATCTGGGTCGGAATCTTCGAAGCGAACGCGATCGCCCTGCAGATCGAGAACATCGCGACGCCGCGGCCGATGACGCACGACCTGCTGCGGAACGTGATTCAGGACCTCAAGGCCGCGGTGGAGAAGATCGTCGTCTGCGACCTCAAGGAGAACACGTTCTACGCCCTGATCCATCTGCGGATCGACGGCGACCTGGTCGCCATCGACGCGCGCCCGAGCGACGCGATCGCGCTGGCCATACGTGTTCGCGCGCCGATATTCGTGGAGGACACGGTGATCGACAACGCCCGAAGCATCGACATCGCGCCGGACACCGGCGATTCGGAGCGCCTGACGAAATGGCTCGACAGTCTCGACCCCGACGATCTCGGCAAGTACAAGATGTAGACCCGCACGACCCACATGTCGGCCGGCCGACACTCGGCAGATCCCATTCATTTACATCGGCTTGCACCCCGGTGTCGCAGTCGTTTGCAGGTGCCTTGCGATCCCGGTCCGCCAGGGTATTGACACACCCTCCGAGCCGTTGCCACAATATGGGTCGAGGCAGGTGACCGACGCAACCAGCCCGGTCGAGAGGCCCGCTTGGACATTCCGCGGACGTCCGCCCACACCACCCGGCCGCCGGGCGCGACCCGCGCCGCCGCCCTGACCGCCTCGCCCGGCGAGCCGATCGGCCGACAGGTGCCGATCGAGCAGCTCGATCCCAACCCGAACCAGCCACGGCAGCGCATGGGTGATCTCTCCGAGCTGATGGCGTCCATCACGACGCGAGGGATCATCGAGCCGCTCATCGTCCGCCAGCGCGGAGACCGCTATCAGATCATCGCGGGGGAGCGCCGCTACCAGGCTGCGGTGCAGGTCGGCGTCGCCGAGGTCCCGGTGGTAATCCGCGACAGCGACGACGGTGAGGTGATCGAGATCGCCCTCATCGAGAACCTCCAGCGCAAGGACCTCACGCCGTTCGAGGAGAGCGAGGCCCTGCATGCGCTGGCGGCGCGCTTCCAGTACACGCACGAGGAGCTCGCGCGCCGACTCGGGAAGTCGCGCACGACCGTTACCGAGGCGATCAGCCTGCACGCCGTCCCGGACCGGGTGAAGCAGCTCTGCCGTCTGGCGGAAATCACGTCCAAGTCCGTGCTGCTGGAGATCGCTCGGCAGGGAGACGAGAATCGGATGATCGCGCTCGTCGAGCGGATCACTCGCGGGGGCGACGTGACGCGGGCCGCGGTTCGCCGGACCGCGGCCCGGCGGCAGGCGAAGGCGGGGCCACGGCGCGGCGCGTTCATCTATCGGTACGCCGCACCGAACAAGAGCTTCAGCCTGCGCCTGACGTTCCGCAAATCGGATGTTCCGCGCGACCAGCTGATCGAGACGCTCGAAGGCATCCTCGAGCGTCTCCGCGCCAGCGATCGAGACGGCCCCGAAGCACCGTCGGCGCCGGACTCCGTCGAGCGTCTCCGCGCCAGCGATCGAGACGGCCCCGAAGCACCGTCGGCGCCGGGCTCCGACCCGCACGGAGATCACGAGCCGCCGGAACCGCGCTCCTGACGGCGGTCACGCCGACCCATCCGACGCCGCGGGCCCGTCGAGCGAGGTTGCGCGCACAGGCCCCGTCTCCAAGGCTGTCCGTTTGCTGCCCCACGGGTCGAAGTTAACATAACACCCCTTATCAGACCCGCCAGATCCGCCGCAACGGGGCGCGGAAACGCACCGGGAACGGATCCCGGCGCGCGCTTCCGCCGGACGTGGCGGACGACGTGCCGCCGCGCTACACTGAGGGCTGTTCCCGCTCCGCGGGCTCACCGGCACCCAGCGCCCGCCGCCCTCCACCCGGGCAACCGGCCGCTCGCCGACGCCCCGCAGCGCAGGTGCGCCATGCTGAGAATCACGGACCGCTACATCCTGCGCGAGATCGTCCCGCCGTTCCTTCTCG
>JAGWAJ010000058.1:458-22586 GCA_021296475.1 Acidobacteriota bacterium | reverse complement strand
TGTCTCGCGCACCAGACGGGCGAACTGGCGGGCGCCGCGCACGCGTTCGCCGTCGAACTGCACGATGACGTCGCCCCCTACGAAGCCGGCGTCGGCCGCGGCGGCGCCGGACCGCACCACCGACAACACCGCCCCCACGGCGCGCCCCGCCTCGACGGCGGGCCGACCGCGCGCCGCTCCGGGGCGTCCTAACCAACAGGGCGTCGATCATCCACGCAGGCCAGCGGACGGCAGCCGGGCGGCTCCGCCGCCGGCGTGCCGCGACGCACCGGAGGACAACATGACGCGACAAGCACGTTCGAGGCGATGGGTGCATGCGGCAGCCGCAGCCGCCGTTCTTGCCGCAGGGCCGGTCGCGGCGTCGGCCGCCGGTCAGGACGACGGCGCCGCTGCGCGCCACGCGCTCGCGCTCCGCCTGGACACGCTGTCCGGCAACGGAAGCCGGATCGGGGTCACGGTGCACGACATCGAGCCGGGCGCGGCCACTGCCTCCGGCCCCGCCGAGGGCGCGGTGGTGTCGGAGGTGCGGTCCGGCTCCGCCGCGGCCGACGCCGGCTTCGAAGCGGGCGACGTCATCGTGCAGTTCGACGGCGAACGCGTGCGCGGCGCCCGCCAGTTCGCCCGTCTGGTGCGCGAGACACCCGCGGGGCGGGGCGTCGCGGCTACCGTCGTGCGCGGGGCGGAGCGCCGTGAGCTGCGCGTTGCGCCGGAACCGGGAGGGGGCCGGATGGCCTTCCTCCCCGAGGCGGCCCGGGACGGGATCGACCGCGCCGTCGACCGTCTGCGTCGCCGGTCGGGCGCCGCGGGCGAACGCCCCTCTTTCCGCATGGAGCTCTTCGCTCCGCGCCGGCTCGGCATTCGCGCCCAGGCGATCGAGGGGCAGATGGCGGACTACTTCGGGATCGACGGCGGGTCGGGCGTGCTGATCACGAGCGTCGAGGACGAATCGGCCGCGGCTCGCGCAGGGCTGCGGGCGGGTGATGTGATCACGGCGGTCGGGGAGCGTCCGGTGGCCGACGTCCCGGCGCTGCGCCGGCGGCTCGCGGCCGAAACGGCCGCTGGGGAGGTCGTCATCACCGTCGTGCGGGACGGCAGCGAGACGCGGGTCACGGCAGAGTTCGACGCGTCGGAAGGAACGAATGGCGGCGCGCGGATTCGGATCTGAAGAGGTTTCCGCTCAGGCCTGCGCCCGCTGAGTCTCGGCGTGCGCGGCCGCGTCGGGTGCCACGAGGGTGGCGAGCTGGGCGGCGATGATGCGAGTGAGCGACTGCACGTCCCGCCTTGCCTCCCACCCCTCGCGCAGCTCGGCCGACAGCACCCCGAAGCAGTTGACCGAGGAGACGAGGGGCGCGACCACCGCCCCCGAGCCGGAAGAGTCCGCGGGGACCACGTGCATGCGTCCCTCACGGTACGCGGAAGCGGTGGCGTTCTCGCTGTCGTGCGGTATCGCGCCGAGCCGGGCGAGCATCGCCGGGGAGTAGCCGTGGCAGACGGCGGGGCGGAGCGCCTCCCCGCTGCCGTCGCTCACCCAGACGATCATGCCGGTGGCGTTGAGCACGGTGGCCGCGCGGCCGAGCAGGTCGGGCAGATCCGTCGCGCTGGTCAGGCTTCCCAGATCCGTGCAGATGACGGCCGCGGCCGGGAGGTCGATCTCGGGAACGACCGGCTCCGGCTCCGGCGCGTCGCCGGCCGCGGGCGGGCTCGCGTCCGCCGCCACGTCTGCGGCCAGGGTCAGGTCCAGCAGGCTGCTGCCCGTCACCGGCTGCATTCCCGAATCGGCGGCGAGCGCCTCCGCGGGGGCCCCGGCGGCATCCCCGTCGCTGCTGCGCGAGCGCCGGAGCGCCGCGAGGAGCATCACGACCGAGGCCAGGACCCCGCTGCCGACGGCCAGGAAGAAAGCCCGCGCCTGCGTCGTCGCCTGCCGCGCCGCGGCCGTGTCGCGGGCGGTGCGCTCGACGCCCAGGGCGCGGGCGACGTGACCGGCCGCCTCGGCCCCGAGATCCGCGCCGTCCGTGAGCAGAAGGTCGCGGGCCAGTTCCGTCTCGCCGGCTGCGACGTGCTCCCGCGATGCGGCGCCCACGCCCTGCAGGTCGCCGACGGCCTCCGACGCGGCTTCGATCGCGCGCCCCGCACCGGGGGCCGTGGCCAGGCGGGTGAGCTCCGCGAGGCCGGCTACGGCGGCGTCGGTCTGGGCGGCGGTTCGCTCGGCCTGTGATGCGTGATCGGCATCCGCCGCCACGTAGGCCTGTTGCGCGGTGCGCAACTCGGAGAGGGCGACGGTCACCCGCCAAGCGTTCTCGGTGAACTCGCGTTCCCCGCTGCGCCCTTCGCCGATCTGCTGATTGAGGAGGACGACCCAGTAGCCGGATGCGAGCGCCACGCCCACCAACGTGGTGAAGACGCTCACTCTCAGCCAGCCAGGACGCATAATTGTTGCCTACTATAGCACCTTTCACGGCCGCGCGATCTGCGGGCGCGGCCGGCGGCGCGTGCATGCAGGCAGCCATCATCGTCAACCCCCACGCCGGGCGAAGCCGAGGGCTCGACGCGCTCCCCGAGCATCGGACGCGCCTGGCCCGGGCGGCGCTCGCCTCCTGCGGCATCGAGGGCGAGGTCGCCTTCACGGGGCACCGGGGGGCGGCCCGCTCCCTGGCCCGCTCCATGGTCGCGGCGGGCGCCACCAGCCTCGTCTGCTGGGGCGGAGACGGCACCGTCAACGAGGTCGCATCGGAGGCGGCGCGCCTCAGGCTGCCGCTCGGCATCGTTCCGAGCGGCTCCGGGAACGGCCTCGCCCGAGAGCTGGGACTCGACCGGCAGCCGGAAGCGGCCCTCCGCACGGCGCTCCGCGGTCCGGAGCGCGTCCTCGACGCGGGCGAGATCGACGGACGCTTCTTCGCCAACGTCGCGGGGGTCGGATTCGACGCGCATCTCGCACGCATCGCGGCGAAGTTCGCGCACCGGGGGCCCTGGGCCTACTTCGCGGCCGGCATCCCCGAGCTCCTCGCCTACCGCCCGGCGGCCTACCGCATCCGCACCGGGGCGCAGACGTTCCGGACGGACGCCCTGCTCGTGACCATCGCCAACGGGAGGCAGTACGGCAACGGGGCGATCATCGCGCCGCGCGCCCGGCTCGATGACGGGTGCCTCGACCTGGTCTGCGTGCCCGTGCTCTCGACCGCGGTGCTGTTCTGGCAGGCGCGTCGGCTCTTCACCGGCACCGTCGACCGCGTGCGCGGAGTGCGGACGGTATCCGTCGACGACGCCGAGCTGACCGGCGACGGGCCGCTCGCGTTCCACGTCGACGGCGAGCCGTGCACCGGCGGAACGAGTCTGCGCGTGCGCGTCCTGCCGCGCGCCCTGCGCGTGCGCGTTCCGGCCGCGGGCGGCGGGCGCTGACGTCTCCCGCGTGCGCCGCCCCGCGCTCCGCGCCTCGCGCCCCGCTCCCCGTGCTCCGTGCCCGTGCCCCGTGCCCCGCTCCCCGCGCGCCGTGCCCCGCAGGAGTCTGCGCCGCAGTGCAGCGCAGACCGCGGCAGGGTTGGTCGGGTACCAAGCGCAGCGGTCAGGCGCGATTGGTGGGGCTGGGCCCGTCTTCCGCCGCCCGTGGTTCACGGGGCGCCGGCCGTGCCGGGAGCACGGGTGGCGCCCGGTCGCAGAATCGCGTACGCGGGCAGGCCGATGGCCCCGAAGCGCTCCATGACCTCGAAAGCCGGGGAGGCCGACGGATCCTCCGCCTGGAACTTGATCTTGACGTAGTCGTCGAGCGCCGCCTCGACCGCCGGGTCCTTGAGCGTCGTGCGGTCCATGATCAGGCAGTTCTTGCACCACGTCGCCCAGACGTCGACGAGCACCAGCTTGCCGTCGGCATTCGCCGCGGCAAGTCCCGGATCGAGGGCGGCGTACCAGCCGTCGTCGATGAGCTCCTGCACGCTCCCCGCCACCAGCTCCGGGTCGACCCAGCGCTGACTGAACAGGCCGTAGGCGAGATAGCCGTAGTAGACCGCGGTGCCGAGGATGAAGACGCCGAACGCCTGCCGGACGCGGACCATCCAGGGGCCCGGCTTCGGCAGGAACGACAGGCCCGCGCCGGCGATCGGCCAGGGGATGGCCATCCCGAGCCCGAGGAGGAACGGCAGCGCCAGCGCGACGGCGATGCCGGTCGCATAGAGGTTGCTCGAGAAGACGATGACCTGGATGACCACCGGGGCGACGCACGCGCCCGCCAGCAGCGCCGCCACCCCGCCCATGCCGAACGCGACGGGCAGGGAGCCCGCGCCCTGCGGGCCGCCCGTGAACCGGCTCTGGAAGCGCGAGAAGTCGATGGCGAGGCGGTCGAACATGGCGAGCGCCAGCACCACGAAGAGCAGCGCGATGCCGAGGTTGAACCAGGGCGACGCGTTGATCGTGCCGAAGGTGCCCGCCGTCAGGATGACGACCAGCCCGAGCACGCCGTAGACCAGGGCCATGGCGAGCCCGTAGGCGCTGCCGAGCACGAAGCCGCGCCGGCGCGACCCCGCGCGGGCCCCGGCGCCGATGATCGCCAAGTTGATCGGGATCATCGGGAGGACGCACGGCGTCAGGTTCAGGGCCAGCCCGCCGATGAGGATCAGGGCGACGATCGCGATCGGCCCGCGCCCCTCGAACCACCCGCGCTCCGCCTCTCCCGATTCGGCGCGCTCGATGAACCCGAGGAACTCGTCGACGTCCGCGTAGCCGGCAGTGCCGAGCAGCTCGAACTGCGCCAGCCGCTCGAGCCCCGTCGCCCCGTCCGCGGCAGGAGGCGCGTCCCCCGCCGGAGCGGCAGCCGCGAGCTCTCGGGCGGGTCCCGGGCCCGGCCCGCCCTCGACATCGGCGGCAGCGCCGGCACCGGCGTCCGGGGCGAGCGCCGCGAAGGACAGCGAGTCGAACAGCCCGGCGGAGGCGGTCCTCGTCAGCTCGCGCGACGGCGGCGCCACCGTCACGTCGAAGCCCACCGGCACGCGCGTCGGCAGATAGCACATCCGGTCGTCGCACGCCTGGTAGCGCAGCGAGCCGGAGACGGGATACGTGCCCGGCTCGAGGTCGTCGGACAACCGGAGCGCGGCGCCGATGACGAAGCGTTCGTCGAACACCGCGAGAGGCTTCTCGGCTCCCTGCTGATCGAGCATCACCGGCGTGGGCCAGGCCAGACCGTCGAGCGCAATGCCCTGAGGGGGCTCCAGGGTGAGAACGGTCGCGATCAGGAACGACTCGAGCGGCTCGTTGGAATTGACGTGCAGCCCCGTGCCGCGCGGCTCGAGCTGGGCCTCCAACGCCACCCGGTAGGTCGTCCCCGCGTGCCCCGCGTCTGTCTCAGCCACGTCGCTCAGGTCGAGCGAGATGCGCTTCGGTTGGGCCGCCGTCTCGGCCGGCGTCCAGACGAGCATGGCCGCGACCGCCAGAAGCACCGTTCGTTTCGGCATCACAACGCCTTCTCCTGTACCGCCGCGCCCGGGGACGCCGCTTCCACATCCGTCGATCTCGACCGAAGTCGGTCGATCTCGACCGAAGTCGGTCGATCTCGATCGAAGTCCCGTCGATCTGGTCGGGAAGTCAGTCGATCTCGACCAGCGCGTCCTCGCCGGCGTTGGCGACGACGCTCCGCAACTGCCGCCCCCCGGTTGCCACGCGCACCTCGGTGACGCGGTCGGACACGCGGACCACCACGGTGTCGTCGGGGCCCGTGCGGTACCGCAGCGTCACCGCGACCGGCAACTCGAAGAGCTTGCCGCGCTGCTCGAGCCGCAGGACGACGGCGCCGCCGTCGCCGCGGCCGGCAGCCTGCTCCGCACCATAGCTTAAACCGATCGACGGCAGGTCGGACTCGTGAATCCAGCGCGTGAAGAACCGCTCCAGCGAGCGCCCCGCCTCCGCCTCGAACGCCCTCCGCAGATCGTCCGTGCCCGCCTTCCGGAAGCGCATCGCGTTGTAGTAGCCGCGCAGGCCGCGGAAGAACGCGTCGTCCCCGATCAGGCCGCGCAGCATGTGCAGCACCATCGCGGACTTGTTGTAGACGAGCGCCCGGAAGACGCGCGGCTCGTCCCGGATCGCGCCCAGCCGGCGCCCCAGGGCTATCGGTCCCTGGTCGGTCTGGCGCAGGCTCCAGCGGCGCATCTGCGCGAGCACGTCGCGGAAGGCGTCCGGGCCGCCCTCGCGCTCCGTGTAGAGGGCGGCGAAGTACTGCGCCAGCCCCTCGCTGAGCCACTGCGCGTGGTAGTTCTTCCAGCCGACGGCCTGGCCCCACCATTGGTGCGCGAGCTCGTGCGCGAGAAAGAAGGACGGGTAGCCGGCGAACGCCACCGGGTCGCCGCCCCACGACACGATCGAGCCGCCCTGCCGGGGCAGCGGCTCGCTGAGCGCCGCGACGTAGGCCGGGCTGTGGCCGCCCGGCAGCAGGGCATCCGTCAGGGCGACGGTGACCGTCGGGTACGGAATGTCGCCGACGAGCGCCGCATAGAAGCGGAGGATGTCGGCCGCGGTCTCGCCGACCTCCGGCACGCGGCTCCGGGCCCGCTCGGTCGACGCGATTGCCAGCACCACGCTCTCGTACGAGACGCCTTCGCGGGCCGCGGCCGACGCGAGGACCTCCGGCGGCGCGACCTCGCGCGGGGCCGTCGCGTGCCGGGCGAAGCGGGCCACGATGCAGGAGAGGTAGCGCGCGGGCTGCAGGGTCACGAACGCGTAACGGCGAGGGCCCGTTCCCTCGGCCCCGGGCCAGGCCGGCGGGTTGCCGTCCCGCGGCTCCCCGCTGGCGACCACGCCGTACCCCGCGGGGACCGTGAGGGCCATCGTGGCGGTGGCGTAGTCCGACACGAGCGACTGCGGATACCAGTAGCTCGCGTTGCTGTAGATGTAGCGCGGTGCCGCCACCCCGAACGGCGCTCCTCCCCCCGTGAGCCACTGGCGTTGCCGGCCGAGCCAGTTCTCGTCCGGCTCCTGTCCGGCGAGGAGCCCCGAGTAGCGGACCGTCACGGTGAGCTCCGTCCCGGCGGGCGCGCTCTCCGGGAGGCCGATGACCAGGTTGCTCTGCCCGGCCATGCGGTAGAACAGCAGGGGGCCGAGCTCGGGCGACGTCACCGAATGCACGTCGAGGTCATCGGCAATCCGCAGCGACAGCCGCGCGACGGTCGGGGCGGTCAGGCGCAGGGCGAGGTGCGCGGTGCCCTCGATCCAGCAGCCGACGAGGCGCGGGCGCGCGCGGAGGGAGTCCTGGCGGACGCCGCGCGGCTCGAACGAGGCCTCGATGCGGTAGTCGAGGACGTCGTAGGGGACGGTGTCGCCGTCGCTGTAGTCGCTCCCGCGGACGGCGCGCATCGGCTCCGAGGTGTACTGCGCGATGGTGCGCCGGGTCGCGCGCTCGAAGAGGGCCACGTCCTCCGGCCGGCTCGGAGCGCGCATGTAGGTCAGCACGCCGTGGCGCTCGGTGCGGATCTCGGCGAGGAAGTCGCCCGCGCCCGGCGCCAGCGACCAGGACCTGGGGCTGAGGTCGCCGAGGTCGACGACGAACGATAGCGGGGCGAACGCGCGGAACACGGCCTCCGCCGCCTCGAAGTCGTCCGGGTCGCCAGCGTCCGCCGCGACCAGGGCGCGGAACGACGGGCTCGACGCGAACGTCTCGACGAACGCCGCGCCGAACGCCGCGTCGAGCTCCTCGGCGCCGGCGAAGATCCGGAGCTGACCGCGTTCCGCCTCCGGCAGCGGCGTGAACCGCATCCGACCCCGGCCGATCAGCACCAGGCCGGTGACGCCGAGATCCGTCTCCGCCGGGTAGGCGGAGCCCCGGGTCATCCGCAGCGTCAGGTCCTCGGCGGCGATCGTCAGGCCGGCCGCGTCGAAGCGCGCCTGCCGGTTCAGGGCGAGGTCGTACAGGCCCTCGACCGCGCCCGCGCGGTCCTGGTGCGAGATCCGCCACCCGGGCCCGGCGGAGCCCTCCGGGGCGCGGACCACACCGAGTTGCCACGTCGCGAGGCGGCCGCGGCGTCCACGTTCCGTGAACACCTCGAGGGTCAGCTCGTAGGCCTCTCCGGCCGGGGCGTCGGCCGCGGCGAGCAGGCGCGCGCGGACGGCGGCCGCGGTTGCGCCCGGTGCGAGCTCTTCCGCGGCGAACGCTCGCGCCGCCACCGGGTCGGCTCCGGGCGCGAGCAGGCCGATGTAGGCGTCGACGTCGCCGGTCGCAACGAGCGTCCGGATCTGCCGGACCAGGGGGTCGACCGCCGCCAGCGCAGCGGGGGGCTGCGCCGCCACCGGAGGCGGGGCGGCGAGACGGAGCGCGGCGATGATGGCGGCGGCGAGAGATGCGCCGGCGCCCCGGCGTAAGGAGTGGTAGATCGTCGACGACATGTCGCCCTGGGCCGCGTTGGCGCCCGCGCCCGCCGGCTCCGAAGCCGTCGCCCGCGGTTCCGATTCCCGCCCAGCCAGGCCTACGCGGTCTGCGTCTCCCGAGGGATGCGGCGCCGTTCTACGGCGCAGACTCCTAGGGCGCGGACTGCTGCGCGAGGAAGTCGGCCGTGTACGCCTCTACGGCGTCGTACAGCTCGTGGAGCTCGGCCGGCGGGGCCAGGAAGACCACGCGGAAGTACCCATCTCGCGGGTCCGTGCCGAACCCGGATCCGTAGACGCAGAGGATACCCGTGGCCCGCAGCAGTCCGAGCACGTAGTCCTCGTCCGTCCGGCCGGGCGGCAGCTCGACCTTCGGCATGGCGTAGAACGCGGCTCCGGGCCGCACGCACGACACGCCCTCGATGGCGTTCAGCCGGCTCGTCGTGACCTCGGCGCGCTCCTCCAACTGCCGCCGGAACGCCACCTGATGGCTCCGGTCGCCGGTCAGCGCGGCGGTCACCGCGTACTGCATCGGGCCGACGCTGCAGAGACGGCCGTCGGCCATCTCCAGCACCGCGGCCAGCACCGCGTCGAGCCGCGCCCCGCCGCTGACCGCCATCCAGCCCGCGCGCCACCCGGGGGCGAGGTACGCCTTCGAGAGCGACGAGAACGAGATGACCGGCGCGTCGGGGTTGTAGGAAGCCAGCGGCCGCACCCGCCCCGCGTACGCCAGGTCGGTGTACCCCTCGTCCGACAGCAGCACGAGGTTGTAGCGATCGGCGAGATCGAGCAGCCCGAGCCGATGCCGGTGGTGATAGACGGCGCCCGTCGGGTTGTTGGGATCGATGACGACGAGGGCGCGCGTCCGCGGTGTGATCAGGCTCTCGACGTGCTCGAGATCGGGCTGCCATCCCTCGTCCGGATCGGTCCGGTAATGGACGCCGCGCGCCCCGAGCTTGCTGAGGACCGCGGTGTAGAAGGGATAGGTCGGTACGGGTACGAGGACCTCGTCCCCGCGATCGCAGATGACGCCGAGCGTGAGGTCGATGCCCTCGGAAGCCCCGGCCGTGAGCACCACGCGCTCGGGCGCTACCTGCAGTCCGCGGGCGCCGAACTCCGCGGCCACCGCGGCGCGCGCCTCGCTGATGCCCGCGGCCGGCGTATAGCCGTTGTGACCGTCGCGCATCGCGCGCTCCACCGCCTCGATCAGGTGCGAAGGCGTACGGAAACCGAAGAGCACCGGGTCGCCGATGTTGAGGTACCGCACGCCCCGGCCGCTCGCCTCGACCGCCCGCGCCTCGGTGACGATGTTGCGAATGGCGTAATCGAAGCCGGCGTTGCGACTGGCGATGGGTATCGGATCGCGGGCTCGGACGGGTGCGGTCGTGGAAGTCGCCACAGTGTTGATACTACCCCACATTCGGCATAAGCTCCCCCGCATGGCGATCCGAACGGAGCTCTCGGTACGGCTGCAGAACAGCCCCGGCGCCCTCGACCGGGTCTGTCAGTGTCTGACGGACCAGCGGGTGAACATCCTGGCCCTGACGGTCGAGTCGGCCGGCGTGCTGCGGATGGTCGTCGACAACCCGCTGCACGCGGCAGGGTTGCTGGAGGAGCGGGAGTACGGAGTCGAGCAGCGCGACGTGCTCTTCGTACAGCTTCCCAACGACCCGGGGGCGCTCGAGCGGGCGGCGCGCATGCTCGCCAACGCCGACGTCAACGTCGAGTATGCCTACGGATCGGTGCTGGAAGACCAGGTCATGACGGCGATCGTCGTCGGCGTCGAGGACGCGCAACGCGCCTCGATGGCGGCGGGGATCTAGGGGTCTGCGCCGTAGAACGGCTAGGGGCGCGGCTTCACGACGGCGGCGGCGCCGGGCGCCCCGGAGGCCGGGGCGAGGGCGGTTTCCAGCGTCTCGACGAGTTCCCGGAGGGCCTCCACCTCGGCACCGGCCGCGTAAAGGATGGCCCGCGCTTCCTGGAGCGAGGGCGCAGCCCAGTCCTCGTTCTCGAACCGCACCCGGCCGCGCTCGTCGAACTCGACCAGCACCGCGTCCATCGGCTCCACGTACAGGCGCATCGGATCACGCCGGCCCGGCCGGCTCGCTCGCCCGGCGCTTGCGCCGCGTTGGGGCCGGCGGCGACGCATCCTCCGGCGTCCCGTTCCCGGATGCAGCATCGACGTCGAACGTCAGGGCGTCGTCCCGCAGGCCGATGCGCACCGTGCCCCCGTTCTCCAGCCGGCCGAAGAGGATCTCGTCGGTCAGCGGGTTCCGGACCTCGGACTGCACCACGCGCGCGAGCGGCCGCGCCCCGTACTTGCGGTCGTAGCCCTTCGCGGCGAGCCAGGCGCGGGCGTCGGGATCGAGGGTGATGGCGACCCGCCGCTCGGCGAGCTGCGTCTCGAGCTGCAGGATGAACTTCTCGACGATGGTCTCCATCACCGCGGGCGACAGCTCGCCGAACGTCACGATGGCGTCGAGGCGGTTCCGGAACTCGGGGCTGAAGATGCGCTCGATCGCCGCCTGCATCCGCCCGCGCGCCGCCCCCCCGGCGTCGTCGCCGAAGCCGATGGACCCGGCGCTGGCCTCCCGCGAGCCGGCGTTCGAGGTCAGGATGAGCACGGCGTGCCGGAAGTCGGCCTTGCGGCCGCCGTTGTCCGTCAGCGTCGCGTGGTCCATGACCTGCAGCAGGATGTTGTAGATGTCGGCGTGCGCCTTCTCGATCTCGTCGAGCAGGACCACGGCGTACGGGTGGGTCCGCACCGCGTCGACGAGCAGGCCGCCCTGCTCGAAGCCCACGTAGCCGGGCGGGGCGCCGATCAGCCGCGCCACGGCGTGCTTCTCCATGTACTCGCTCATGTCGTAGCGGATGAACTCGCTCCCGAGGTGCAGCGCGAGCTGGCGGGCGAGCTCCGTCTTGCCGACCCCGGTCGGTCCGGCGAAGAGGAAGCAGCCGGCCGGCCGGTCGGGCTGCCCGAGCCCGGCCCGCGAGCGCTTGATCGAGGTCACGACCGCGCCCACCGCTTCTTCCTGGCCGAAGACGACGCGCTGCAGCGACTCATCGAGCGTGCGCAGCCGCTCCTTGTCGGAAGCGGTCGCCTGCTTCTCCGGGATGCGCGCCATCCGCGCGACCACGCTCTCGACCTGGCTGGCCGTCACTTCCGGCACTTCGTCCGCGTCCGGTTCGCCGTTGGCCGGCCGCTGCATCGCCAGCACGGCCCCGGCCTCGTCGATCACGTCGATGGCGCTGTCGGGCAGCCGCACGTCGCGCAGGTGGCGCTTGGCGAGCGTCGCGGCCGCCGAAACGGCATCGTCCGTGTAGGTCACCTTGTGGTGGGCGGCGTACCGCGGCTGCAGTCCGGCCAGGATCTTCGACGCCTCGTCGACGGTCGGCTCCTCGATGGCGACTCGCTGGAGCCGTCGCGCCAGCGCCCGATCCTTCTCGATGTGCTTGAACTCGTCGAACGTGGTCGATCCGATCACCCGCAACTCGCCCGCGGCGAGCACCGGCTTGATCAGGGTGGCGAGGTCCATCGTGCCGCCCGTCGTGGCGCCGGCCCCGACCGTGGAGTGCACCTCGTCGATGAACAGGATGGGCAGCGGCCGCTCTGCGAGGGCGGCGATGACCGCCTTGAAGCGCTCCTCGAAGTCACCGCGGAACCGCGTGCCGGCGAGGAGCGCCGTGGTGTCGAGGGCGAAGACCTCGGCGCCGGCGAGCGGAGCGGGGACGTCGTCCTCGAGCAGCCGCGCCGCCAGCCCCTCCGCGAGCGCGGTCTTGCCGACGCCGGCGTCGCCGACGAACACGGGGTTGTTCTTCCGGCGCCGGCAGAGGATCTCCAGCGTGCGCCGCAGCTCCGCCGTCCGGCCGATGAGGGGATCGAGCTTGCCCGCGCGCGCCCGCGCCGAGAGGTCGATCGCGTACGCCGAAAGGGGGTCGCGCGCCGACGCCTGACCCTCCTCGCCCGCTCCCGCCTCGGCGGGCGCGCCTGGCGACTCCGTGTCGCCGGTGATGCGGGGCACCTTGGAGATGCCGTGCGAGATGTAGTTGAGGATGTCGAGCCGCGTGACGCCCTGCGCCTCCAGCACTTCCGCGGCATAGGACTTCGGCTGCTGCACGATGGCCGCAAGGACGTCGCCGGAGCGCACCTCGTCCTTCCCGGCGCTCTGGACGTGCAGCACGGCGGTCTGGAGCACGCGGCGGAACGCCAGGGTCTGGGCCGGCTCGCGGGACCGGTCCCCCCGGCTGAAGGTCTCCAGCGTGCCGAGGAACTCGTCCAGCGTGCGCCGCAGCGCCGGCAGGTCCGCTCCGCAGGCGGACAGGATGCGCTCGCCCTCGGGCTCGTGGGCGAGCGCGTACAGCAGGTGCTCCAGCGTCAGGTGCGTGTGCCGCCGGGACGCAGCCTCCCGGTACGCGACATTGAGAATCAGTTCCAGTGAAGCGCTGAACATGCTGTCCGCTCATCCGGCCGGGGCCGTCAGGTGTCCTCTTCGATGGTGGCCTGCAAGGGGAAGCCCCTGCTGGCGGCGAGGTCGCGCACGGTGGCGACCTTGGTCTCGGCCACTTCGTAGGTGTAGACGCCGCAGGCGGCCTGGCCCTCCGTATGGACGCGCATCATGATCCGGAACGCTTCGGCCGGGCTCTTCTGGAACACGCCCTCGAGCACGCTCACGACGAACTCCATCGTGGTGTAGTCGTCGTTGATGAGCAGCACCCGGTAGAGCCGGGGCGTCTCGGTCTTCTCGCGTTGCCGTTCGAGAACGCCGGCACCGGATTGCGGGTCGGAACTCCTGGCGGTCATGCAGGCCTGCCCGCCGCCGCGCAACGCGGCGACCTCACCCGAGCGTAGCGACACGCCTGCGGGCGGTCAAGGCAAGATCTCCGGCCGTTTCGGCCCAGGGGGGCGTAGTACAATCGCCGCCGCGCCATGGAGACGATCACGCGGGGCATCACGTACACGGATCTCCTGCACGCCGGACGGGAGCGCATCATCGCGACCGCCGTCCTGCAGAGCGCAGGCGGCGTGGCGCTCGTCGATCCGGGGCCGTCCTCGTGCCTCGAAACGCTCCGCGCATCGCTCGCCGAGGCGGGCATCGGGATCGGCGACATCCGCACGCTGCTGCTGACGCATATCCATCTCGACCATGCCGGTGCCAGCGGCTCGCTGCTCCGCGAGAACCCCGACATCGAGGTCTACGTGCACGAGCGCGGCGCGCCGCACATGATCGACCCGTCCAGGCTCCTCGCCAGCGCCGCCCGCCTTTACGGCGACGCCATGGACGACCTCTGGGGGCCGTTCCTGCCCGTGCCGGCCGACAAGGTGCACGTGCTCGGCGGCGGCGAGCGCATCGCGGCCGCCGATCGGGAGCTGGAGGTGGCCTACACGCCGGGCCACGCTTCGCACCACGTCTCCTTCTTCGACCGGTCGAGCGGCATCGCCTTCGTCGGCGACGTCGCCGGGGTGCGCACGGGCCGGGAGCTCTTCGTCCTGCCGCCGACGCCGCCTCCCGACATCGACGTCGAGACCTGGATCGAGAGCATCGAGCTGGTGCGGCGGTGGCGGCCGGCGACGCTGCTCGTCACCCACTTCGGCGTCCACGAGGATCCCGACGCGCACCTCGACGCCATGCGGACGCACCTGGCGGAGATGGCCGGGATCGCGCGCACGGTGGTCGAGGCGGGCGGGAGCGACGCCGCGCAGGTCGAGCGTTTCACGGAGGCGCTGCGGGCGTACATGGAACGTCACCTCCCGGCTGCCGAGGCCGACCTGTACGGCCAGGCGGCGCCGCTCGAGCAGTGCTGGCTCGGCCTCGCCCGCTACTGGCGGAAACGGGGCGTCGCGGCGCCGGCCGCGGGCTAGAAATTCCACGCCGTGGACGGCGCGGAGTCCCGGCTTCCGCTCAGCCTGATCGCCGGCATCGCCCGGGCCCCGTCCGCCGTGCTTGACCCGGCCCAAGGCATATGGGATGGTTTCGGTTCACACCGCAAACGAGAGACGACCGTATACGTCGGTACGGTCTCGAAGGAGGTTGCAGATGAGCTGTCGAACGCTCCGTCCGCTCGCCCTGCCGGCCATGGCGCTTGCCGCCCTGATGCTCGCGGCGCCCGTAGCGGGACAGGGTCCCGCGGGCGGCGCGTCCGGCGCACCGCGCACCGCCTGGGGAGACCCCGACCTGCAGGGGATCTGGTCGTCCTCGGGGGCTACCCCGATGGAGCGGCCGGACGAGTTCCAGGGGCGGGAGCGGCTGAGCGATGAGGAGGTCGCCCGGCTGCGAGGCGAGATCGATGCCCGCAACGAGCAGCTTGCGCTCTCGGCGGCCCGCAGGACCGAGGCCGGCGGCAACGTCGGCGCCTACAACAACTTCTGGATGGAGCGGGGCGTGCGCTCGAACCGCACCTCGATGCTCGTCGACCCGCCCGACGGCCGGTTCCCGCCCTTGACGGAGGCCGGGCAGTACGCGCGCGACAACCGCCCGCGCGGCGACGACACCTGGGAGGACCGCCACATCTGGGAGCGCTGTCTCACGCGCGGCGGCATGCCCAATGCGATGTTCCCCCGCTCCTACAACAACAACATGCAGGTGTTCCAGGCGCCGGGGTACGTCGTGATGCTCCTCGAGCAGGTGCACGAGCTGCGCGTCGTGCCGCTCGACGGCCGCCCGCACATCGCGTCGAGCATCGGCCAGTGGAACGGCGATGCGCGCGGCCACTGGGAGGGCGACACGCTGGTGGTCGAGACGACGAACCTCGAGCCCCGCGTGAGTGCGCTGCAGCCGTGGTCGGCCTTCAGCTCCTACGACGGCTCGGGTGAGGACATGCGCCTCGTGGAGCGTTTCACCCGGACCGGACCGGGGTCGCTCGAGTACGAGGTCGAGGTCCACGACCCGCAGATGTACACGCGGCCGTGGACGGTCGCCTATCCCTTCGCTCTCTCCTCCGACGTGATGTACGAGTACGCCTGCCACGAGGGCAACATCGGGATGGAGGGCATCCTCTCCGGCGGCCGCGCCGAGGACGCGCGCCCGTAAATCGGGCGCGTTGGGAGTTTCGCGGCGCGAAACTCCTCCGTCGCGAGCTGCTGAGCCGCGAGTTGCTGAGCCAGGTTCGCGCGGACGTGGGGGTGCGTTCTCGCCTCCGCGTCCGCCGCCTCGGCTGCCTTGGGAGGGGAGCCGTAATGAGGAGCTTGTCAATCTCCGCGCTGGTCGCGGCGGCCGTGCTCGCGGCGTGCGGTCCGTCTGCGCCGCCGGTCGAGATCACGATGACCAACGGTCAGGGCGAGATTACGGGTGAGGTGACGAGCACGTCCGTCATCCTGCAGACGCGCCTGACTTCGAAGGAAGGCTGGGTCGACGGCGACCTGCCGGGCGTGGACGGCGTCGCGCGCTTTGAGCTCTCCAACAGCCCCGACTTTGCCGAGCCGATCGTGACCGAGTGGCTCACCGCGTCGGCGGAGAGCGACCATATCGTGAAGGCGCGGGTAGGTGGACTGACACCCGGCACGGAGTACCTCTACCGCGCCGTCTACGGACCCGACCCGGAGCATACGGAGACCGGCGCGACACGGACGTTTGCCACCCATCCGGGTGCCGAGGCGGCGGCCGAGACCAGCTTCACCGTCGTCACCGGCATGAACTACTACCAGTTTCACGACAACCCGCGGCGCGCCTATACCGGACCCGACAAGGAGCTCGGCTACCCGGGGCTGGCCGCGATGCTCGCGCTCGAGCCCGACTTCTTCGTCGCCACCGGGGACAACGTCTACTACGACACGCCGTACGAGGGGCGCGCGGACACCGCGCCGACGATGCGCAGAAAGTGGCACGAGCAGCTCGGGCAGCAGCGCTTCATCGACTTCTTCGCGCGCACGCCGACCTACTGGGAGAAGGACGACCACGACTACCGCTACAACGACTGCGACAACACGAGCGACGTGGCGCCGCTCCCCGACCTCGGCCGGCGCATCTTCCTGGAGCAGGTGCCCGTGGTCGATCCGGACGATTCGAACCCGCTCACCTACCGCACGCACCGCGTGAGCCGCGACCTGCAGATCTGGCTGTCCGAGGGGCGCGACTACCGCAGCCCGAACATGGCCGAGCCCGGCCCCGACAAGACGCTCTGGGGCGCCGAGCAGCTCGCGTGGTTCCGGCGCACCCTGGCGGAGAGCGACGCGACCTTCAAGATCCTGATCTCGCCAACGCCGATGATCGGCCCCGACGACGCCAACCAGGCGGGCCGCGCGGCCGAGAACCACGACCCGGTCAAGCGCGACAACCACTCGAACCCGGGCGGCTTCCGCCACGAGCGGGACGAGCTGATCGACTGGCTGACCGAAAACGGATTCCTGGAGAAGAACTTCTACATCGTGACCGGCGACCGCCACTGGCAGTACCACTCGCTCGACCCGAGCGGCTTCGAGGAGTTCTCCACCGGCGCCCTCGTCGACGCCAACTCGCGCGTCGGCCGCCCGCCGGGCGACCCCGACTCGAACGACCCCGAGGCGCTGGTCATGCAGTACTACACCTACGACGAGCCGACCGGCGGCTTCCTGAACGTCGTGGTGACACCGGGCGACGAGCCGACCGCGGCCTTCCGCTTCTACGACGAGCAGGGCGAGTTGCTCTACGAGGACGTCAAGACCGCGAATTGAGCGGGACGCACGGGCGCGTGCCCTCGGAGCGAGTCAGCCGGGCGGATCCATGCGTCTCAAGGGTCCGTGCTCTTCATCAGGGCCTCGAGGGCACGAGCGCGAGCGGGACGGTCGCGTGCCGGATGCGGCGTCGGTTCCACGTGTACGTGATCTGCAGGTCTCCGGCGGCGTCCTGGATCATCGCCGGGTAGGAGAGCTCCCCGCTTTCCTCGTCGGGGAGTTCCTCGACGATGAGGAAGTCGCGCCAAGTGACTCCGTCGTCGAACGAGACGGCCAGCGAGAGCGGCGTGCGCCGGTCGGTCGAGGGGTTGTAGAGGAGGAGGCAGCGCCCGTCGTCGAGCCGGAGGGAATCGATGCCGGCGCTCGGGTGGTCGAGGTCCGTCAGCTCGAGCGGCGCCCATGACCTGCCGCCGTCGCGCGACAGCGACGTCGCGATCTTCCCCAGCCGGCGCGGAGTCCGGAAGAGAGCACGGATGACGCCCGGCTCGATCTCCAGCAGGGTCGGCTGGATGCTCCCGATTCGGTCGCGCTCCGGGTCGCCGAAGAGGATCGGGCCGTTCTTGCTCCAGGTCTCCCCGCCGTCGGCGCTGATCTCCGTCCAGGACGACCACGTCCGGTAGGTCTCCAGGGAGGTGCCGGCCAGGACCTCGCCGCTCGCGAGCGTGATGGGCTTCGCTCGCACCGGCCCCAGCATGCCGGCGGGAAGCCAGACCGGGTCGGACCACCGTTCGCCCGACGTGGTCGACTGCATGTGGGCCCCGCTCCACGAGCGGGGGCTCGGGCCGACCTTGAAGTAGAGCCGGATGGTCTCCCCCGCCCGGAACAGCACGGGATTCCAGGCCGGCTGCCCCGGCTCCTTGAAGAGCTCGACGGGCGGGGACCAGTCGCCCCCCCGCGGGCGGCGAGACGACCAGATGCCGACGTCCTCCCGGCCCTCGCCCGAGCCGCCGAACCAGGCCGCGACGAGCGACCCGTCGGGCGCCTCGACGAGGGTCGAGGCATGCGCGCGCGGAAACGGCGCCTCTTCCCACAGGAAGCGCAGCGTGTGCGCGGGGGGTTGCGCCCCGGTCACTGCCGCGCACGCCAGGAGTGCGAACGCCGCCGCCAACGAGCGAAGTGCGCGCCTCGACACGAGCGCCCTCGCTCCGGGGGCGTCGGCGCGAACGGTGCTGCAAGTGCCTGGAATCGCATGGGCTCGTAGGGCCCCGCGACCTCCGGAAGGGTCTACCGGCATCTGCATCCAGTGTAGCCCCGTCTCCGGTACCGAGCCGACCGCCCGCTCGACGCCCATGCCGTATCGGCCGGGGAGCGGGCTGGTTTCGCCCGCGGACCTGCCCGGCGTCGGCTCCTCCTGCCGTTCATCTCCCCGGACGGTGCCGGGCCGTCGTCGTGGTTCCCGGCGGGCATTCGCCACCGGGTTGGAGGATGGGGACGGTTGCGCGTCTAGAATGGGGGGCGGTCGGGGCGGGCGGGGCGCGCGCCCCGCCGAGAAGCAAGGGAGTACACCAGATGGCGACGATCCGGATCACCGCCGCGGCAGCGGCGTTGGTGCTCTCGGCCGCGCTCGCGGCCGCGGAGACTCTGCCTCCCGGGGGGCGGGCCCAGGCGGCCCTGGCCGCGGCCCCCGCGGCGCAGGCCCCGGAGGCCGAGGCCGCCGGCAGCGTCGCCGTGCTTCCGTTCACGAACATCACCGGGCTGACCGAGGACGACTGGTACGGCGTCGGCATCGTCGAGACCCTGGCGGCGGCGCTCGAGGGTGCCGGCCTGCCGGTCAGGCGCGGGGAGTCGGCCGCCGCCGCCGACGTGGTCGCCGCGGGACGCGCGCTGGGCACCTCGTCGGCAGCTACCAGCGGCAGGCGGGTCAACTGCGGATCGCGGCCCGCGTCGTCGACGTGGCGACGGGCGCGGTCGTACGGACGTCGATCGTTGACGGCGCGGCGGCGGACCTGTTCGACCTGCAGGACCGCCTGGCCGCCGCTCTGCAGCCGGGTCTTGCTGAACCGACGGCGGCGGACGAGCGTCTGGCGACAGCCGCCGAACCGGGCGCCGTGGAGGCGGGAGCCCCGGTGCGAGAAGCTGCCGCCGCACCACCCGTCGCGGCGCCCCCCCCCCCCGTAAGGTCCGAACCGCCCAGCGCGCCTCCCGCGGTCGCCGCGGCCCCGGCGCCGGCGGAGGCTTCCGCACGGCGTTCGGGGACCGGCTTCGGCACCGGAGGGCGGGCCATCATCGGTGCTCCCCCGCCGCCCGTTCCACCCGCGACCATCAACCGCGACGCCGGCGGCCGGGCCACCCTGCGCGCGGTGCGGCTCGAGGAGCCGTTGCGCATCGACGGCGTGCTCGACGAGGGCGTGTACGAGACCACTCCGCCGTTCGGCGGGTTCCTGCAGCAGGTGCCGGTCGAGGGCGCACCGTCGACCGAGCGGACCGACGCGTGGATCCTCTACGACGACGACGGCGTGTACGTCGCGGCGCGCCTGTGGGACTCCGCGCCCGATTCGCGCTGGGTCGCCAACGAGATGCGGCGCGACTCGTTCCAGACCGTCCAGAACGAGCACCTCGTCGCGACGTTCGACACGTTCTACGACCGGCGGAACGCCTTCGCGTTCATGGTCAACGCCCTGGGCGGCTTCATCGACTTTCAGCTCACCGACGAGGGGAATCCGAACATCGACTGGAACCCGGTCTGGGATTCCAGCGTCGGCCGCTTCGACGGGGGCTGGACGGTCGAGATGGAGATCCCCTTCAAGTCGATCCGTTTCCGCCCGGGCATCGAGCAGCTCTGGGGGCTGCAGCTCGGCCGGCACATCAGTTGGAAGAACGAGCGGACCTACCTGAATCCGGTCCCGATTTCCGGCGGGCCCGGCGAGTTCCGGGTGTCGGCCGGGGCCACGCTGACGGGCCTGGAGGTGCCGGCGGGCAACCGGACGTTCGAGATGAAGCCCTACGCGATCGGCGGGCTGTCGAGCGACGTCGCGAGCGGCATCCGCAACGACGGCAGCGGCGACGCCGGCATCGACGTCAAGTACGGCGTCACCGAGAACCTGACCGCGGACTTCACCTACAACACCGACTTTGCGCAGGTCGAGGTGGACGAGCAACAGGTCAACCTGACGCGCTTCAGCCTCTTCTTCCCCGAGAAGCGCGACTTCTTCCTCGAGGGCCGCGGCATCTTCGACTTCGGGCGCGGCGCGAACTTCGGCGGCGGCGGCGGGCCCGGGGCGGGCCGGCCGACCGGCGGCGGAGGCGGCTTCTTCGGGGGCGGCGACGTCCCGATCATCTTCTTCAGCCGGCGGATCGGCCTCGAGCAGAACGAGGAGGGACTCAGCCGCACCGTGCCGATCCTCGGCGGCGGGCGGCTCACGGGCCGGGTCGGCCCGTTCAGCATCGGCGCGCTGGGCATCGGCACCGGGAGCGAGAACACCGTCGGCGCCGAGCCGACCGCCTTCACCGTTCTCCGCGTCAGCCGCGACATCCTGCGCCGCAGCCGGATCGGAGCCATCTACACCGGCCGCTCGGTCTCGCTCGCCGGCCCCGGATCGAACGAGGTCTACGGTGCCGACGGCCAGTTCGCCTTCTTCGACAACGTGTATGTGAACGGCTACTACGCCGCGTCGCGAACGGCCGGGCGCGAGGGCGACGACGCCAGCTACCAGGGGGTGTTCACGTACAACGGCGACCTCGTCGCGCTGCAGCTCGACCACCTGCGCGTCGGATCCAACTTCAACCCGGAGATGGGCTTCCTGCGGCGCGGGGACTTCCGCCGCACGTTCGCCACCGCCAACTACGCCCCCCGGCCGCGCTCCATCGAATCCGTCCGGCAGTTCACCCTCGGCGGCAGCCTCGACTACATCGAGACCGGGGCGGGCACGGTCGAGACCCGCATCGCGCAACTCCGTTTCCAGACCGAGTTCGAGAGCAGCGACCGGTTCGGCTTCGACGTCCAGAGCAACTACGAGCTGATTCCGTACGCTTTCCCCCTGGGCGGCGACGTTTCCATCAACCCCGGCCACTACGACTTCCAGGACTACTTCGTGTCGTACTCGCTGGGCGCGCAGCGCCGCGTCTCGGGAACGCTCACCTTCCAGCAGGGCGGCTTCTACGACGGAACGATCACCGCGTTCGGCTACCGGCGCGGGCGCGTCGAGCTGACGCCGCAGTTCTCGGTCGAGCCGGGCATCTCGATCAACCACGTCGAGCTGCCGATCGGCGCGGCGACGATCCCCCTCGTCACCAGCCGCGTCACCTACACGCTGACCCCGCGCACGTTCTTCGGCGGGCTGATCCAATACAACGCCAGCAACGCGTCGCTCGGCACCAATCTGCGCCTCCGCTGGGAGTACCAGCCGGGCAGCGAGCTCTTCGTCGTCTACAACGACACTCGCGACACCTCGTTGCGTGGGGCGCCGCTGCTCCAGAACCGCGCCTTCATCGTCAAGCTGACGCGACTGTTCCGCTTCTAGCCCACCATTCGTCGCCTGACGGCTCCGTCTGGTGCCCAAGCAACCCTGCCAGGAGTCTGCACCGTTCTACGGCGCAGACTCCTGGGGTATCGGCTCCACCGTGATCTCGCCGATCGCCCAGGGATGGTCGGTGCAGTGGTAGAGGAACGTGCCCGGCTCGTCGAAGGCGACGTAGCCCGACATCGCGGGCGCCAGCGTAGCGGTGGTCCAGCTTCCGTTGCGCGCCGCGATGGTGTGGATCATTTCGCCGTTGTTGACGAAGCGCACGCGCGAGCCGGCCGTCACGAGCGCCCGGACGGGATTGAAGGCGTGCTCGTTGATCGCGTTGCGCCGTCCGCCCACGGACCAGGCGATGGGGTTCTCGACCAGCGTCGCCGTCTCGACCGTATCCGTCGCGCGCGGCGGCGGGCCGATCCAGCGCACCAGGTCGTCCATCGGCTCCTCGGCCGTCGGACGCGCAGGCACGTCGCCGTCGAGGGCGAACGCCCACAGCTCGCCGCCGATGGCCATGGCGATGCGCTGCTCGCCGTCGACGGCGTACGAGACCGCCGGCCCGGGCCGCATCCGGACACCGGGCGGCCCCGCCTGGAACGCCCACAACCGCTCGCCGCTGCCCGCGTCGTACGCTTCGAGCCGCCCGTCGGCGGAGCCCCAGAACATCAGTCCGCCCGCGGTCGTGAGCGGACC
>JAGWAJ010000058.1:0-382 GCA_021296475.1 Acidobacteriota bacterium | reverse complement strand
AGCGTCAGCCGCAGGTAGCCGCTGCCCCGGTTGTCGGAGATCCATGGATCCGCGAAGCGGAACGCGCGCCCCACGTGCGCCCGCCCCTGCGCGTAGATGTAGCCGGTCTCGGGGCTGAACGACATCGGCGTGACCCGCACCATCGGGATCGGCGCGCCCAGGGCGACGACGTCCTGCCGCTCCAGCGACGGCGGCGTGTAGAAGCTGCAGCTCAGCTCGAAAGGCGGCGGAACCCGGTCGCGCCAGAACGAGCAGCCGGGCAGGATGCTCTCGCCCGCCGGGAAGGGCTGCGTCGGCGCGGTCAGCAGGAACTCGTCCTGCGGCACCTCCCGCTCCTCGATGGGCACGATCGGCTCGCCGGTCTCGCGGTCGAACAGGAAGA
>JAGWAJ010000057.1:15281-15718 GCA_021296475.1 Acidobacteriota bacterium | reverse complement strand
CTGGGCTTCCGCGGCGGCAACTGCACCATGCCCTGCAAGGTCACCGTCATCCCCCACCTGGACCGCCTGGGCCAATCCGCGGGTGTCATGGAGGCCGTCAACTGCGTGGTGGTGGACGGCGAGGAACTGGTGGGCGAGAACACCGACGGCAAGGGGTTCCTGCAGTCGCTGGGGGAAGTGACCGACCCGGCGGGCAAGCGGGTGACGATCCTGGGTGCGGGCGGGGCCGCCCGGGCCATCGCCGTGGAGACGGCCCTGGCCGGAGCCTCCCGCATCACCATAGTCAATCGGAGTCCCCAGCGAGGCCGGCAACTGGTGGAGCTGCTTCAGACCCGGACCGAGGTGGAGGCCCGCTTCCTTCCCTGGGAGGGAGACCACGCCGTGTCCGAAGACACGGAGATCCTCATCAACGCCACCTCCATCGGCATGCACCCCGA
>JAGWAJ010000057.1:0-15148 GCA_021296475.1 Acidobacteriota bacterium | reverse complement strand
GGTCATCCAGGGCGTCATCAGCTTCCGCTACTGGACCGGCCAGGACCCCGACAGGCCGGTCTTGCGGGCGGCGCTGGAGGTGGTCTTTGGAGGGTGAAGTGGGTGGGGCGGGGACTCTCTGTTCCTTCCAAGCCGTAGACGGGAAGGTTTGAACCATGCCGAACGGAGGCTCGGGCTGCTGCGGGACCTGCTGGTTCAATCGAACCAACCGGGGCGAGCGTGATTGGCTCACGCATGCCGACCGTTCGCTGCCACCCTACTGCGAGATCAGGAATTTGGCCATTGAGGACCCTTTCTACACGTACTGCGCCAACCATCCCCATCGAAATCGAAGGCCCGACCGCGATCCCATACCGATCGGCCCGGTGACGTGCTATGACAAGCGGAACGACGGCACCTCCCCGTCCCCGAGGTATGTGTGGAAACTCTCGCCCGATTCCGAGGAAATCCGTCAACACCTGCTCGCTTTGCTCAACTCCTTATCCGACCATTTGGGAAAAGACTATTACCCCCTTGAACAAGTCCTGCGCGGCGTTGGTTTGGCCTGGTAGCCCATCTTCGACACTCTTCCTTGGAAAGTCCCTTCTCGCCACACTCCGGTCGACTTCGTGCTGGCCGGACCCCTGTTCTTGAGTCTGAGCACCTTCAGAGTGTCGGACGGTGAATGCACGGCAGTTCAAGAAAAGCGCCCGGCAGTATTCACTCTCCTGATTGTCCCCGCTGGATTTGCATTGAAGCCTTCATTATTGTAATTTAGGACCTAAAGTTAAATAGCAAGATGGTGTTATTGAACAACCGTGAATAAGGACGGTCCATCATGCGGCGCGGCGAAAGCGGCAGCTATGAAGTGACGAGCGTCGGCGGTGAGCGAGTTCGGGCGTTTGTGCCGCTGCCGTTGCCCCCAACACCTGCTCTGATGTTGGAAGGCTCGCTGCAACAGCTTCTGGAATCGGCGGTGCTCGCCCTGGGTCGCCTCGACGCGGTCTCGACTCTCCTGCCGGACCACGCGCTTTTTCTGTATGCCTATGTACGCAAGGAAGCGGTGCTCTCATCTCAGATCGAGGGCACACAGTCGTCTCTGTCGGATCTTCTGCTCTTCGAGCTCGAGGAAGTGCCTGGGATTCCGCTTGATGATGTGACCGAAGTCTGGAACTACGTGGTGGCGCTCAGACACGGTTTACGTCGCCTGGGGCAGAATTTTCCCCTGTCGAATCGGCTGGTCCGGGAAATTCATGGCGTGTTATTGTCTGGCGGGCGTGGACAGAACCAAACACCCGGTGAGTTCCGCCGCTCGCAGAATTGGGTCGGCGGCAGCCGGCCGGGCCATGCCGCATTCGTGCCGCCGCCCCACACCGCCGTGCCCGACTGCATGTCGGCGCTTGAGCGCTTTCTCCACGCCACTGACGACGGCTTGCCCGTACTATTGAGGGCAGGGCTTGCACACGTGCAGTTCGAGACCATTCACCCCTTCCTTGACGGCAACGGCCGCGTTGGCCGGTTGCTCATTACGCTGCTGCTGTGCCAAGCCGGTTTGCTAAGCCAGCCGCTCCTCTATCTGAGCCTGTATTTCAAGCAGCACCGCGGTGACTACTACGACTTGCTGAACCACGTGCGCCGCACCGGAGACTGGGAGAGGTGGCTTGGCTTCTTTCTGGAAGGAGTGAAGCGAACGGCTGAGGGTGCAGTCTCCAGCGCGCAACGCCTGTCTCAAATGTTCCAGGATGACCGCAACCGCATTCAAGTGTCCGGGGGGCGGAAGACCGGGTCAGCGCTGCGTGTGCACGACGCGCTCAAGGCGCGGCCTATTCTATCGTTGCCGGTGGCGCGCCGAGATACCAAACTTTCCTTTCAGGCAACTGCTTCAGCCATGGAACTGCTCGCCACTCATGGGGTTGCACGGGAGATCACCGGAAAACGCCGTAACCGGCTTTTCGTCTATGACCGGTATCTTGCCGTCCTCAACGAAGAAGCTGATGTCCCTCCAGGCTCGAGAGTTTACAATACGCGGCAGGAGCCATAGATTATGTTGAAACGCATGAAGCTTGAAAATTTCAAGGCTTGGCGCGAAGCCGATTTGACCTTCGGCAAGGTGACCGGCTTCTTCGGCACCAACAGCGCCGGCAAGAGCAGTCTCCTTCAGTTCCTTCTGTTGCTCAAGCAGACCAAGAACGCTACCGACCGTGGCATCGTGCTCGATTTCGGAGGGCCGGCGGACATGGTGAACCTGGGGACCTTCACTGACGTGGTTCACCGTCATGACGCCGAGGCGCGAATACGTTGGCGTCTGGAATGGGAACTCCCCAGAACGCTGAAGATACTGGACCCAATGGAACCTTCGAAGAAATCGTTGTTCAGCGGCGACTGCCTCAGCACGCAGTGCGAAGTCGGCTTGAGACAAGCTCGTCTCTGGCCGTACCATTTGGCATACCAGTTTGGCGGCACAGAGTTCAGTCTCCAGTTGCGGCCCGCCTCGGACAAGGACTTCAGGTTGGTCGCAGACAACCAGAAATTCCGATTCCGCCGCACCCAAGGCCGCCCTTGGCACCTGCCGCACCCAGTCAAGACACACCTGTTTCCCAGCCAGGCAAGAAACTACTGAGGTTGTTGCCATCGACGATATGGGCGCTATCCTCCAGGAGTACAAGCGTCACCTCAACTTCTCAGGAAGGCCAAGTGTGGGGGACATGTTCTTCAAGCACGTGTTCAACTACCAGTATCGCAGTGATCGAGTACGAAGAATTGCCATCACGCCTTCGGCGGACGAAAGGCGGGGTTTCCAAGAACTGCCCGAAAATTCACTGGACCGGTCTGACCGGAAGTTCCTGGCGGTTGCATTCGTCGCAGGTGCTGTCATCCTGAACGCGACCGACAGCGATTGGGTTGAACAAAATGCGCTGACCGAGACCCTTGGCGTTGAGGTTGCTCAACTCTGTCCTCAGTACGCCTCCAAATTCGGGCGACGCCGGCCATGATCGTGGAGAACCTGCCCTCAATCGCCAAATATCCAGGCACGCCTTTTTGGCCTTGGTCTCCGGCAATCGGTCGGGACGACGATGTGCACACGATTCCGGGTCGATTCGTGGGACAGGCCGTCGTCGTGACCGAAAAGCTCGACGGAAGCAATACGCTTCTGCACGCCGGCAAAGTCTACGGGCGCAGCGTCTCAGCACCTTCCAGCGGCAAATGGATGGCGATGGCCAAAAAGCACCACGCCTGGAAGGTGACCGAACCCAACGTCTATCTCTACGGCGAGGACATCTACGGTCCGGTAGAGGAACAGAAAACGTTTTATGCTTTTGCGCTGCGTGATGGCGAGGGTGCGTTTGCGGCTTTCGCCGATGTTGAGTCATATGCAAAGCAGAGGGGCATTCCGATCGTTCCGATCTTTTTTGAAGGACTGTCTCTCATGCGGCGCGGGTAGATCGGCACCTGTGAGGTGACAAGCTTCGACGGTGAGCAAATTTGGGCCTTGGCGCCGCTACGGTTTTCTCGGAACCCCGCCCACATTCCCAATAGCACTGAACACCGATTTCTCTCGGGACCGCACGCTGGTCCAACTCACACCCCTCACGACTCCGGTTCCGCGCGGCCGCGCATGAGGCGGCGCAGGCAGTGGACGGCTCTTTCCAGCAGAGGGGCCGCCTCGTCGGTCGCCCCCCGGATTGAGAGAGTGATATCCGGCGAAACCTCTACTTGAAGCCATCGGTCCATTGCGGGCGACGGATGCCCGCGTTGGTCCGCGATTTCCTGCAGCGCGGCTAGCAGTTCGCCGAGTTCCGATTCCTGGACGGGTTTGGGATCGTCAACCGGTAGGGGCTGGTACGCGAGGTTCGGGTCGTTCTGGTCCGTGGCCCGGCGGTGCGCCTTTTCCTTCGGGTGGCTGTCCTGCCGGTAGGGAGTTTCAGGCAACTCGCGTTCTTCCGGGCCGGGCTCGTGAAAGCTTGACTCGGCCAACCTCGCGGGTAACTCGGCCCTGGGTTGGTCTTTCCGCACGGGCGCCCATCGATCCTCGATGGCTTCCCGCCGGCGGGCGAGCGGACGGATGCTGGGCGATATTCCGGAGACGGCTTCCGGGTTGACGGGAACCCGCCCGTCGGCGACACCGGAAATCAGTTCCGGCGGCGTGTGCTCGAAGATCTTGCACAAGTCGCGGAGGGACACCGGCGCCACAATCCCTCGCTGCTCCGCCTCCCGAACCTGTCGAATGAAGAGTAGCCGGTCCCGGACCAGCCTCGGGTATCGGGTCCGCGACCCACGCCTTCCCACCTTGGGCAGCAGGCCTTCGTGCACGTAGTAGGCGATGGTCCTGCGATCGAACCCGGTCTCGCGCTGCAGTTCCGCGGCCGTGTAGCTCTCAGTTTCCCGGTCAAATGCCATGGAAGTGGTTTTTAATGCTAATTAATGATGTTTACTGTTGACACTGTCCAGTCGACGTCTATAATTATGCACTTTACTGGTTTTTGCTGACCATATCAAGGAGTGGCCTATGCATCCACTGAAAGCCGCCCTCTCCAACCTGAAACTTGGAGATCCCCAGGCGTGGAAGGGACTGACAATGTTTCCGCTGCTGTCGGACGTCCGCAGCAGCCTCCAATACCTCATGCTGGCCGACGGCCTGCGAGGCGGCCTGGTCACCGTCAAGGAGGTGTCCCGCGCCGGCAGCGTGCCCGACCTCGCGGTGGAGAACCGATCGAAGCTGCCGGTGCTGATCCTGGACGGGGAAGAGTTGGTGGGAGCCAAGCAGAACCGCGTCGCCAATCTCACCATGCTCATCCCGGAGCAACACACCGTGGTCATTCCCGTGTCGTGCGTGGAGCAGGGCCGCTGGGACTATGAGAGAGAAGATTTCGTCGTGACCGAGCAGCTGCAGTACGCACGGGGCAGGACTGAGAGACTCGCCAGCGTGCTCCATTCGTTGGCTGAGACCGGCGAGAGGGTTTCCGACCAGGCGCAGATCTGGCACTCCATCGCGGCCAAAGCCGCTGCCATGGATGCGGCATCGCCCAGCAGAGCCATGAGTTCGATTTTTGAACGGCATGCGGCGACGCTCGACCAATACGTCGAATCCGCAAATTCGCTTCCCGGCCAGGTGGGCGCCGTCTTCATGGTAGGGAAGGAGCGCCTCGGTCTGGATCTGTTCGACCAACCCGAAACCTTCGCCTCGATGCTGCCCAGGCTCGTCCGAAGCTATGCCGTCGACGTCATCGAACGGCCCGTCTCTCAAAAGAGGTCGGGCCGGATGTCCGAAGCACGGTCCTTCCTCGACGGCATCCTCAAGGCGTCCTTCGAGGACCGCCCGGCCCTGGGGCTGGGCCGAGACCTCGGCTGCGTGGCCGACCACCTGGTAGCCGGCGCTCTCCTGGTGGACGAGGTTGTGGTGCACCTGGCTGCGTTTTCCGGTTCCCGTAGCCGACGAACCGGACCCGGTTCGGCCCGACGCCCCCCGATCTATCGCTAGCCGGCATCATTCGCGAAGATTGGACCCGTGAGCGCGTCAAGTCTCTCACGAGGCCGGTCTCGGCGAAGTTGAATTGCAACTATAGAGGGCGAATAGGCGTAGCGAGCGCCAATAGTTGGAACGCTGCCAAGGGCCTCCAGTGGTGACGTGATTCTATCCCTGACATCGACGATAACACCGCCTTTGAAAGCATCTTATTCCCTATTTGGGACACACAATGAGTCTCGATGTGGAACTCTCTCCCTGAAAATGCTTCCCAGGCCCGGAATTCCGGCCTAGAACCCCACGCCGCCCCCGCCAAAGGATAAGCTGACGCCCAGGCTGATGAGCAGCGAGGCGGCCGTGTTCCGCCCCGCCACCACTCGTCCCACGAAGCCGTTCAGGCTGACGTTGTCGGCGACGTAGGCCATCAGCCGCCCTCCTACGATGTGCGCGTCCTCCTGTTCTGGGCCAGGTTGGCCCCGGTCGCCTCCAGCGGTCCCTTCACCTTGGTAGTCTGGCGAAAGAACTCGGTGGCATTCTGGTTGACGAAGGAAATGTTGACGGCGCCGGTCCCAGGCTCGGCCAGCCAGGGCGTGCCCTGCGCGGAAGCCGGAGGAGCGGACAGGCACAGGGCAAGCCCGGAGCCGACGATAACGGTTACGAACGAATGATTGTTGCGGAACACTTGGTGGGCACCTCCCTTTGGGCCCAATCAAGATCCTGAAGATAGACTGCCTTTCCAAGGCGTATCCAGCCTCCCGGTGAGAAATGCGGAGCTACAGCTTGAAGCGCCGGGAAAGGAAGTAGTGGACTACCTCCATCCTCGTCTTGCATTCCTCGCCCTGCACGTCTCCTTTTCCGCACAGCGCGGCCACCGATTCGTCGTCCGGGGATCCCGTCTTCTTGCCGTTGTAGACCGCTACCAGGCTGGCCGTGAGGCTCCTGGCGCGGTCCCGATTGAGTTCGCCCTTCTTTATCGGGCAGGAATCGCAGACCAGCAGGTCGAAGGTCAGAGCCTTGCCCTTCGAATAGGCCGCACGCGGACTCACCTTGCCGGATCCGGGTCCGATGGAGCCGGAGGCTGAAACCCAGAGTTGGAACAGCCCGACGCCCGCGGCGAAAACGATGGGTGCAAACAGGAATCTCTTCATGTCGTTACTCTCCCCTTATACGGTTCAAATCCCTTAAAGACGTTTCAGAACCGAAAACCGAACAGTTGCCAAGAAAATAATTTTGCCGGATTTCGAACAGGCGTGTCATCAGGTGCCGGAGGTGCGAGCGCACGCTTTGGGTCGCAGCCGACTAGAATCCGCGAAGCAACGGTGGAGCGGCGGTCGGCGTCTGCCGCCGGTAGGTGTGAAGTTTGTTCCTCAACGTGGAGGTTGGTTCAGTTTCCAGTCGTAGTCGTAGTCGATCGTGCCGCCGAACCCTTCCAGAAACGCCGCCAGCTCGCCGTCGGCGTATTGGGTGAGGTGCTTGATTACCGACTCCTCGGTATCCCCAAAGTCCTCAGGATACCAATTGTAGATGCTGGACAAGACGACAAACTCATCGTCGACCACGTCGACACCCCGAGCACTATTCACATAGGCCCACGCCCCCGCTTCGAGCAGTGACTCCGTATTGGCGGCTGTGAAGGCTGTCTCGATCAATTGCGGACAACTGTAGGCAGCGCAGTTCACCGCGTAGTGAATTCGCTCGTCCCGCCAGATGGGGCGGAGGATTTCGTGCTCTATCTGGTCCAGGGTCAGATTCCGCCCGGCGATATTGGCGCACACATCGCCCCAGGGTCCCTTCATTGGGACGTCGCCCTGGTGGATCTCCCTTATGGTATCCACCGGATAGGAGTCCAGGACCATCTTCACGGTGCGTGCGTTATAGAAGTTGATCCAGTAGGCCATCTGCTCCGCCCGGCGGTAGTCGCGGGGGTCGATTCCTTCCAGGAACTCAAGGTATCCGCCCAACTTGGCCGTGTCCTCGGAACTGGCCGCCAGCCCGGCATAGTTGAGGACATTGACCCCCTGGAAATCGGGATCGACATAGCCGTCCAGGATGTCCTGCCAGGGGCTGTGATCTATGGGTTCGACATTGGACTCGTCGCTGGCATCCCATTTCGACGTCCGTTCCGGCTGCGGGGGAGCGCAGGTCGTGGCCAGAATCGCCGCGGCAAGAAGGCTCAGAGCCGGGTTGCGCTGTAGCCACATGCGTGCGGGCGTCGCTTCAATCCGGTTCTTTTTCATGGTCGCTCATCCTATGGTTGCCAGCCTGGAATCTGCGCGCCGGCGCTTGGACCTTCCTCCATGGCAAGCCGTCATCGGTGAACGGCGCCGGCCTGACTGCCGGGGCCGGTCCACCGGCGTCGAATCAGGTCACAGCCGAACCCGCACAGAATCAGTCCGAACTCGAGCCCGCGCGCCCACTGGGGCTGCCCATAGGGCCGCATCGCGTAGTCCTGCAGGTTCAGCCCGGTCACGTAGCTGAGCATCACGGCGAGCGAGGCCGTCCAGGCCCAAATGGTCGGATATACCGCCGCAAATGGCAATAGCCAAAGCAGGTACCAGGGATTGATGACCGGGGATGCCGCCAGCAGCCCGCCGAAGATCCAATCCCCCCGCGGGATAGCCCGTGCGGGGCTCCGAAAGGTCTTGACATGGTACCAGGCCCAGAATGCCGCAAAAGCAAGTCCGAGGGCAAGTCTGGCCTCAACGGGCGGCAGCGCGATCTTCAGCAGCCCGAACAGCCACGAGTTGAATTCCCACTCCCGGGCAAACACCTGCAGCGAGGTCAGCTCGCTCCCGCTGCGAAACGCGAACGGCGCGTAGACAGCCGCTACCGTGGCGGCGAACAGCAACCAGTGCCGCAAGCGGGCGCCGGCCAGCACCAGTGGCGCCAGCACCAGCCCGAAAGCCTTGGCGCCCGCGGCCAACCCCAGGGCGACGGCGGCCACCTGCCAGCGCCGGTCCCGGGAAAGCGCCACGGCCGCCAGTAGCAGGGAGGCGCCGGCGCCGTCCGGGTGGGCGGTGAAGGCGATCTCCTTGATCACCAGCGGACACCAGGCGTAGAGCAGCACGTTGCGTGTCGGCGCCAGGCGCAGCAGCAGCGCCACCATGGCCAGGTCCAACCCGATCAGGATCGCCTGCAGCACGGTGACGCTGCCCGGCTGCAGCCAGTAGCCGAGCAGGAAGATGGCCTGGGTCACCGGGGCGTAGATGGTCGGCAGCTCCGGATAGTTGATGCCGCTGAGGACCGACTGCATGGCCGCCGGCACGGCCGGGTCGACGAAAAAGGTCTCCGGAGCGGGTCCGTAGGGGCTGCCGGTGGTGGCGAACCGGTACCCGTCCCAAAGGTAGCGGTAGAAGTCGTCCTCGTAGATAGGGCCGCCCGCCAGCCCGCAGAGGCGGAAGGCTACTGCCCAGAAAATCAGGCGGCCGACCGGGAACGGCTCCTCTCGCCGGCGGAAGTGCAGGTAGAGGCCGAACACCGGCAGTCCGGTCCAGGCGACCAGCAGGAAGAACGCCGGCAGCGGCGGCTCGCCGGGCTGACGCGCCAGTACGGCCAACGCCGTATACCCCAGTACGCACCAGGCACCGACCGCATCCACGGTCCACGTGGGCGTTGCGCAGCCGCACTCAGGCCGGGGCGGGACCGTTTTGTCTCTCGCTGAAGTTGAGTCCGGAGCTCGAGGGGCTCTTCTGTGATCCAATGGGACACTCCACCATTCTTGTACGGAATTGTAGCCTATCGCAGACCTCAAGAATCACTCCCCCCTCGAGGGAAACTCGGCGAGGCCAGGGCGGAGGCCACAGTCGAGCCGTTGGGGGCCGAACACGCCGTCCCGTGAGTGAATTTCAGCGGCCCGGTCAGAAAGGCGGGCTGTCGCGAGGTAGTACAATGGTTCGGATACAAGTGAGCGTTCCACCAGGAGGGGCTCATGCTCCACGGATCTGCTTCCCTGGCGATCCTGCTGCTCCTTGCCGCAGTTGCCGGCACAGCACACGCCCAGGGAAACGCTACCTTGAGAGGCGAGGTAGAGGACGCTTTCGGCTCCGCCATCCCGGCCGCCGAGATCACGGCGACCAACAAGGACACCGGAGCGGAGGTGACCGGCTCGACGGATGCCGCGGGCAGCTACCAATTGACCCTGTTGCCCGGGGTCTATTCGGTGAGGGTAGAGGCTTCCGGCTTCGAGGCTGCCACCGCCAGCGAGGTCGAGCTGGTGGCCGGGCAATCGGCGCTACGCAACTTCTCGCTGGAGTTGGGGGCGGTCACCACCTCGATCGTCGTCGTGGGCAGCCGTGCCGAGCCGCGGTCGGTGACCGAGTCCACCGTGCCGGTGGACGTCATCCGTACCGAGGACTTCGCCAGCCAGGGTAGCAGGGACCTGGCAACCCAGTTGCGGGCGGTGGTTCCCTCCTTCAACGTCAACACCCAGCCCATCAGCGATGCCTCCACCATTGTACGGCCCGTGATGCTGCGCAACCTGGCGCCCGACCACACGCTGGTTCTGGTTAACGGGAAGCGCCGCCACCGCTCCTCCATCATCGACTGGCACGGCGGCAACGGCGTGGCCTTCGGATCCCAGGGGCCCGACATCTCGGGCATACCGGCGATCGCCCTGCGCCAAGCCGAGGTGCTGCGCGACGGCGCGGCGGCCCAGTACGGCTCCGACGCCATTGCCGGTGTCATCAACCTGCTGCCCAAGGACAGCCGTTCGGGCGCCAGTCTCGAATTCAACGCGGGTACCTACGTGGAGCGGTGGGACGGCGCCACCTACAGTGTGGCCGGCAACGCCGGATTGCCGCTGGGCTCGACTGGGTTCGCCAACCTCAGCTTTGAGTACGGCGGCGCCGAGCCGACCGACCGCAGCGTTCAGCGCAGCGACGTGGCGGCTCTCCTGGCTGCAGGCAATACCCACGTGCGAGACCCCGCTCAGATCTGGGGCTCTCCGGAGGTTGAGGGCGCCCTCAAGCTCTTCGGCAATTTCGGCTTCCCTCTCACCGATGGCCTGCAGTTCTACGGGCACACCGGCTACGCCGGCAAGGAGGTGACGGGCGGTTTCTTCTTCCGCAACCCCAACACGCGGGGTGGCGTTTTCACCGGCGACCGCGGACGCACCCTGCTCATCGGTGACGTCGCGGCCGCGCGCGGCGATCCCTCCGCCAACTGTCCCACGGTACCCGTCACCGATCACGTGCCTGACCCGGAGCCCCTGGGAAGGGTGCTGGCCGACGCCGATTGCTTTTCCTTCCAGGAACTCTTTCCCGGAGGTTTCACACCCAACTTCGGAGGCTCGGTGTCCGATGGTTCGGTGGTCGCCGGAATACGCGGCTTTGCCGGCAAGGGTTTCGCCTGGGACGGAAGCATCAGCGTCGGATCCCATCGAACCGATCTGTTCATCAGCAACACGGTCAACGCCTCGCTCGGTCCGGAGACCCCCACCGACTTCGACCTGGGAAGCAATCGGCAACAGGAGATCGGCCTCAACCTGGATGTCTCCTACGCAGTCAGCGACGGGCTCAACCTTGCCGCCGGGGCCGAGTGGCGGGACGAACAGTACGAAACGCGGCTGGGACAACGGGAGTCCTGGGAAGTCGGCCCCTATGCCGCTCAGGGGTTCAGCGCCGGTTCCAACGGCTTCAGCGGCTACAGCCCGCAAGCGGCCGGCAAGTGGAACCGCAGCAACATTGCGGCCTACGGCGATGTGGAACTGTCGGGTGCGGAGGACCGATGGACGGTCGGTACCGCGGCTCGCATCGAAAACTTCGAGGATTTCGGCACCACGGTCAACGGCAAGCTGTCGGGCCGCTACCGGCTTGCGGAGCCCTTTTCGCTCCGCGCCGGCCTGAGCACCGGGTTCCGGGCCCCCACGCCGGGCCAGCAGAACGGGTTCAACCTGTCGACGATTTTCGACCCTGCCGTGGGCGACCTGGTGGAACGGGGCACCGTTCCGTCGATCTTCCCCGTGGCCCGACTGCGGGGCGGTGAGCCGCTCAACCCCGAGACCTCGGTCAACACCACCGCGGGGGCGGTTCTCGAACAAGGGACGTTGATTCTCACGGCCGATTATTTCCGCATCGACGTGGCCGACCGGCTGGCCGTAACCCGGGATTTCACGCTCACGGCGAGGGAGGTCGATCAGCTCCTGGAAGCGGGAGTGGAAAACGCTCGCGGTCTGGCAAGCTTTCGCTTTTTCACCAACGATATCTCCACCACCACCCGGGGAATCGACCTGGTCTTCAGCTACGCGCCGCCCCGGCTGAAGGGCGACACCGTATTCAGCGCCGTCTTCAACCACACCGACACCCGGGTGACCCATTTCAATCCGGAGTTGCTCAACACGGCCCGTCGTCTGCGGGAACTGCAGGAAGCCCTCCCCAGGAACCGCTGGAACGCCGCCGTCAGCCAGAGAATCGGCCCGGTGAATGTTCTTGGGCGCCTGCATTACTACGGCGCCTGGTTCGACTGGGACAGCGCCCAGACCCTCTTCAGCGGCAAGCCGGTCCTCGACCTGGAGGTTGGCGTGCCCCTGAGCGAGGAGACGAAGCTGGCGATCGGCGCCCGCAACGCCTTCAACACCTTTCCCGACGTCTCTCCCAACGCAACCAGCGTGGGAGAGCAGTACAGCGAATACACACCCTGGGGCTTCAACGGCGCCTATTTCTACTTCCGCCTGGCCTATTCGTTCAAGAAGCTGGCGCCGTAGGGGGGCGCTATTCGGTTTCGGCGGACGGGGCGGCCTCAGCCTGCGGGGCCTTCACCCGGATGGTGACAATGTCGGTGTTGTGGTACTGCTGGTGACGGATGGAGGAGGCGACGTGCCGGAGCAACCGCAGCGAGATTTCCCGTTCGACCGCCGGACCTTCGGCGTATCGGCCCAGCAGGGCGATTCGATCCTGGAGATTCTGCTCGTCGCGGCTCGAGGCCATGAGTTCCAGGACAGCACCGCCGTTCTCCTTGAACGCCACCAGCTGCAGTCGTCGCGGCTCTCGCATTTCGCCGGAATCTCCCCGATGGAATAGCGTCGCCAGGGTTTCCTCGACAGCCGTGTCGAGCCGGTTCCGCATCGCCTGCGCCCAGCCGTTCTCCGCGGCGAAAGACTTGAGGAACTCCTGGATCTTCGGCAGGGCGGACAGATGGCACTCGGTCTCCATCCGTCTGCGGCGGGGCTGGGTCAACTCCAGGAACATCGTCATGAGAATGGCGGCCAAACCGCCGGCAGTCATCCCGTTCTGCAGCAATCCGCCCGCGAAGTCGTTGAAATACTCCGGGAATATCGCGCCGTTCTGGAAACCCACGCCAATCCAGAAAGCCACCCCGGCCACGACCCCCTTGCGGTAGTCGAATCCGTCCTGGACGACGATCCTCATGCCGATCACAAACAGCATCGCCAGCAGAACGGTGATGTAGGCGGCCGCGACCGGCCCTGGAATCGCCAGCAGCACCGCCGGCGCCTTGGGCAATAACGCCATCGCAATGAACACGGCGCCCACCGCCATGCCGACCCGGCGGGCTCCGACCCCGGTGAGTTCGGTCACCGATACGCTGCTCGAATAGGTGGTGTTCGGCACGGTGCCCGCCAGACCGGACAGCAGGTTCCCCAATCCATCGGCAGCCACCGCACCCTGCACGGCACGGAAATCGACGGCCTGGGGCCGCCGGTGGGAGACGCGCTGGATGGCGATCGCGTCCCCGACGGTTTCGATGGCGCCCACCAGGGTTACGAACACGAACGCCGGAAGCAGGGCCCAGAAGGTAAGTCCGAAGCTCAGATCCAGCCCCGGCCATCCGCCCGAGGGAATTCCGATCCAGGCCGCTTCGGCGATGAGCCTGGTGTCGTAGATTCCGTAGAACCCGGCCACCACCGATCCGGCTACAACGCCGACCACCGGCGCCCATAGACGCAGCTTGTCGCGGGCCTTCAGCGCCAGGCCGGCGATGACCAGCAGCGTCACCAGGGCGGAGGTCCCGGAGGCGCTCAGCGGGGTCCCTTCCGGCACATCGTTCAGCATTTTGAAGATGAAGGGCATGACCGTCACCGGAATCAGCATGATGACGGTTCCCGCCACCGCCGGTGTCAGGATCCGCCGGAAAAGCGAAAGCCGGGCGGCCAGTCCGAACTGGAATAGCGAGGAAGCTACCACCAGCGTGGCCAGCATCCCCGGCCCGCCTTCGGCGATGGCCGTGATGCAGACCGCGATGAACGCACCTGAGGTTCCCATCAACAAAACGTAGCCGGCGCCGATGCGACCCAACCGTACCGCCTGGATTAGTGTGGTGACCCCGCTGACGGCCAAGGCGGCGAACACGGCCCAGGAGAGGAAGGCTTCGGTTCCGCCGGCCACCCGAATCACGATGGCTGGAGTCAGTACGACGCCGGCAACGCAGAGAACGGCCAGTTGAAGTCCGAGGCCCATGGACAGCAATGCCGGCGGCTTCTCGTCGGGCTCATAGCGCACGGCGGCATTCCGGACGGTGTCTTGAGCATCCATGTCGTTCATCCTTTACATACGCTGGGACGTCTGGCGGGACCTCGGGAACGCGGCCCCGGCAGTTGAGACTCAGGTGTCGGCGCGGGTCAGTGGTGCGCCGCCGCGCCTCGAACTTGCTTGTCGGCGCCGGTCAGAACCGCCATATCACCAGCAGTTGGGGGGCGTACTCGTCTTCCTCCACACCCAGCTTGTTGCGCCAGTACTGGTACTCGATTCCCACCAGCAAGTGGTTCGCGGCTCCGAACGCAGCGCCCAGATCCCAGGTGAGTTGGGGCTGCGCCAGGACCCACCCCTTGACACGGTTGCCGAACTCGTCGGTGCTCGCACCGACATACTCGGCATGTCCGCCCATCAGGAAGGATTGGCCGCCCGCGCGGAACGGCAGCGCCCAATTGACGTCGACCGTGAAGCTATTACTGGTGCGGGGGGCGCCGCCGCTGGCGGCGCCGCTGTTGCCGTCGATGTATGCCATCACGTCGGTGTTGAGGAAGGCAAAGCCCGGCACCTTCCAGGAGGCTCGCACACCGGGCAGATATTTGAGGACGTTGGCGTCGGCGCCGAAGTTGAGGCCGCCGATGACCGAGATATCCCGGATCGGCCCCAGTTGGAGCTTCCTGCCGGATACCTTGCCGAGGCTCAGGGTCGGATACCATTCGCCGTAGAGGTCCTTGTCGTTGAAACCGTCCTGGAGCCCGTCGTTGAGAATGTCGAGAAAAAAGAAACTGTCCCCGAACCGCCACCGCGTCGCATGCTGCACCGTGAGGATGGAGGTATTTTCCTGCGCGCCGGAGAAGGGATTGGCGAGCTTGCCGTACTGGTAGTGGAATTCGGCCTGCTCGGCTGTCGCCGCCACCACCACGCAGGCAGTCGACAGGCATCGCAGCAGTCCGGTGAGGAAGGGATGTCGGGTCACGGGCCACTCCTTTTGTGCAGAACATTACCTCACAAACGGAAATATCCGGTGAAAAAACCGCCCTCCGCTTGACTATAGGACGTAGAATGTAGAGCCAAGTTTTCCGCTGTTCAATCAATACTCTGTTTGTCAGAACCCTGTTCTGCTAACAAAGGAAGCCACGAGATGCGATTGACACCACCACTCTACATCGGGAGCTGTCGATGGGCGGCAGCCGTCATTCTGGTACTGGCCAGCGCCTCCCTGTCGGGAGCTCAGACCAAGGGCGGCCGCATCCAGGGGTACGTGTTCGACCAGACGCAAGCC
>JAGWAJ010000132.1 GCA_021296475.1 Acidobacteriota bacterium | reverse complement strand
CGGGTCGTCGACCGTGACGTCGTAGCGCAGCGTGTCGGGGTCGACGCGCGTGAACCGCTCGGTCAGCGTCAGGTTGCGGGTGGTCGCTCCCCGCTGGAAGTTCGTCTCCCGCAGGAAGTTCGTGGTCGTCACGACCAGGGTGTCGCCCTCCCAGTGGCCGCGTGCGTCGCCCGTCCACAGCCGGATGCCGTCGTCGAGGCGGCCGCGCCCGTCGAGCGGCACGACGCGCGCGTTGTGGTTCATCTCGGCGAAGAGCACCACGGTGTCCTCGGTCTGGAAGACCTGGACGTTGTTGTTGTAGGCGCTCGGCGCCATCGGCGGCCCCGAGTTGAACCCGAGGATGCAGCGCACCTGCAGCCCGCCCGGCCCGAGGTCCTCGACGAACCCGCCCGGCGTCGGCTCGTGGGCCGATACCTCGCTCCGCGCCTCGGCGAGCGTCGCCTGCCGGGCCTGCGCCTCCTCGGTCAGGGCCGGAATCCTACCGTCCGGCGGGTCGACGATGAGCGACGTCCGATCCGTCGTCACCGACGTCCCCTCGTCGAACCAGAAGTCGTTGTACGGCACCACCCGGTCCGACGTGTCGTTGTCGCGGCTCCGCTGTCGGATCGTCTCCTCGGCGAAGTTCGCCGCCTGCTCCGCCGTGAACACCTCGCGGTCGGCCAGCTCCTCCGGCCGCTGCATCGGCGTCAGGCTGCGGAAATCCCACACCCCCTGCAGGTCCGGCGCCCCCCACGGCAGCCGCGGCACGTCCTGTGCCTCCGCCTGCGCGCCGACCACCCCCGGCGCGAGCCACCCGATGGCCAGCACGGCCACCACGCACGCGAGCATACGCAGTCTCATGTTCTCCTCCCGGCGGCCTCGCCCGGTCCGGGCCGCCCGCTCCCGATCGACGCGCCGACGCTGTTCTCGCCCGGCACGCGACATCGTCGATTCGTACCGCCAACACCATAGCCGATCGGGGCCCCGGCGCGGCACCGTGTCTTGTGCTTCTACACATTGATCTGATATGTGTAGAAGTATGAGGTGTTCATGAGCAAGAGCCCCGCGAGGATGGATCTGCCGCAGGGCACGCTCGACCTGGTCGTGCTGCAGGTCGTCGCCGGCGGTTCGATTCACGGCTACGGCATCGCCCAGCGCATCAAGCGGGCCTCCCGCGACGCGCTGCAGGTGCCGCAGGGGTCGCTGTATCCGGCGCTCCACCGCCTCGAGCGCCAGAAGCTGCTGGTCGCGGAATGGAAGCCGTCCGACACCGGGCGCGCCGCGCGGTTCTACCGACTCACGGCCAGCGGTCGCGCCCGGTTGCAGGAGCGGACCGCGAGGTGGATCCGCCTTGCCGAGGCGGTCGGCCTGATTCTGCAGACGGCCGGAGGGGGTGCGCGATGAGCTGGTGGCGGCGCGGCCGCGACCCCGAGCTGACGGAGCGCGAGCTGGATGCCGAGCTCCGCGATCACGTCGAGCGCCAGGTGGCCGACCACGTCCGCGCCGGGATGTCCGTCCAGGATGCGCGCCGGCGCGCACGCCTCGACTTCGGCGGCTTCGATCAGGTCAAGGAGCTGTGCCGCGACGTGCGAGGCGCGCGGCGGCTGGAGGAGACATGGCATGACCTCCGGTTCGCCATGCGCCTCCTCGCCCGGCAGCGGGCCTTCAGCGTCGTCGCCGTCCTGGTGCTGGCGCTCGGGATCGGCGCCGCGACGACGGTTCTCAGCGTCGTCGACGGAGTGTTGCTGAGACCCGTGCCCTTCGAGGCGATGCACCGTCTCGTCATGGTCTGGGAGACCGACCGAGCCAGCGGCACCGTTCGCGAGCCCGCGTCGGTCCCGGACTTCCTCGACTTCCGGGAGCAAAGCCGTCAGGTCGACGCATTCGGCGCGCTCATGGGAACCCAGGTCACCGCGGCGACCGAGACGGGCGCGCCGGTTCGCCGGACCGCACTGGCGGTTTCGGCCGGGCTGCTGCCACTGCTGGGCGTCGAGCCGCTCCTCGGGCGCTCGTTCACACCTGACGAGGCGCGCTCCGGCGGCGCGCCCGTCGCCCTGATCAGCGAGGCGCTGTGGTCCGAGCGCTTCGGCCGCGACGCGGAGGTGCTGGGCCGTGTGCTGCGCCTCGACGAGGCGCCCGCGACGATCGTGGGGGTCGTGCCGGACCACGCCGATCTGGGAG